>CAZNDJ010000088.1:0-14594 GCA_964571705.1 uncultured Chitinophagaceae bacterium | reverse complement strand
ATTCTTTACCTCCTATGCCTTTGGCCTTGTAGGTGATAAAGTTGACCTCGTTGTCACCAAACTTGTAAGTCTTCAGGTCTTTGCTTTCCTGCGTGCCTTTCATACTGTGCTTCACCAGTACCTTCACACGCAGGAGGAGCTCCTCCAGATTGAATGGCTTGGCCAGGTAGTCATCGGCACCCAGGCGCAGGCCATTGACACGGTCTTGGCTGGTGTCTTTGGCCGTGAGGAATATGATAGGTGTATCTGTATCATGCAGCCGGATCTTCTCACATACTGCAAAGCCGTCCAGCTCCGGCAGCATCACATCAAGAATGATGAGATTGAATCTTTGTGTCTCGGCCTTGCGGATGGCTGCGGTGCCTGTGTCAGCCACTTCTACTTCAAATCCCTCGAGCTCGAGGTTTAGTTTGATAGCTTCCTGCAGGTGTTCTTCATCTTCTACGAGTAGTATACGCGATATCATAGTGTGTAGGTTTGGTGTGTAGCAAAATCGCTATTGTAATATTAGCGACAAAATCAGACAGATATGTCACGGCAATGTAAAACGTTTAAACAGCTATATATTGTTTGGACGGGTGGTAGAAAGAGTTCTTACACAGATGGGGTCAGACCACTTTTCGTACGGACCATGCTTCAGCTTTGGCTGCAAAAAGTGGTTTGACCAGTGCCCAGGTAGAGTTGAATAATTCCGAGGAGCGATAGGTCTCCAGTGCCACCTCATCTTCCCATACAGAGTAGGTGAAAAAGATATTGTCATCATCGTGCAGCAGCTCTACACTGGCGCAGCCAGGTGCGGCAGCTATGCGTTCTTTACGCTCATCAAATATTTTCTGAAAGTCTGCGACTGCTTCCGGGCGGAAAGTCATCTTGACGATGCGTATCAGGGACATGGTGAGTAGCTATCAGTTATGAATAGCGAATAACGAATAATTTGAGACAATAAGAAAGAAGGAGAGAAGACGAAACAGTATGTCTGTTTAAAACATACCCTTGACCCAGCCGATCACATTGATGCTGAAAGCATAGTAAGGAACGAAGAATACCGCTGACCAGAATATGCAGGATATAGCCATGCTGGTCACGATCTGGCGCTTGTGCGTGGTGAGGCTCAGGGCCAGTATGACACCTACTGGTATAGATAGAAATATAGGAGTGAGCAGCGCTACACCAAAGAGGCCTGAATGCCTTTTGACTTTGACCAGAAAGCGGCTCTGCCTGCTAAACTTGCGGCCAAAACGCTGAGGGAAAGTCTCGATGGCCCATGCGCGGAGGTTGGTACCCAGATAGGTGAAAAGTATGACGCCGGTCAGCCCTCCGAGTATATTGGCTATAGTGCCAGGGATGCCGAGGTCCCCAGTGATCACCGTGAAAGTCAGCAGCGCGAATTTCACCGTAGAACTCAGGAAGATGAAGATGTCTGAAAGTATATGTAGTACCATCTTTTTTCGGCGGTTACGATATTAATCTAACGTACGGATAAATGCCAGCGAATGTTCGCTCTTTTTCAACGAACGCCACTTTTTAAATCACATGCTGTGCCCTGATTTTTATCACTTTCAGCCCTATAGCTATGTGATACGGCCTATCGTGCGTAGGCTGCCTCCCGGCTGTACCACCACTTACTGATATAGACGTATATGGCCCGCCTAAAGTGTGCGGGAAATGTGGAAAATGACGAACCTCAGACAAAAGCGGGTCAAGCGGGCCTGTTTTAAAATAAAAATGATAGGTTTGCGCCTCCATTTTTGTAGGTAATCGATACATGGAAAACAAAAACACCCTCATAGGTACACTTTTGCTCGGGCTACTGCTGTTCGGGCTTTTCTATTTCAGCAGCAAGGAAGACAGGGAGAAGAATAAGGCCAAGACCACGCAGGTGGCCGTGGGCGATAGCGCGGCTCATACCCGTGCTATGAATCCCGGTGCCGGCGACGCCCAACCCAAGCCGGCAGACCTGCCAAAGGACTCTGCTGCGGCAGCTAGCCAGGCGGGGCCATTTGCTGCAGCTGTAGCTGGCGAGGCCAAAGAGTATGTGCTGGAAAACGAGCTGCAGAAGATAACTATCTCCAGCCGTGGCGGTACAGTGAAGCAGGTAGAGCTGAAGAACTATAAGACCTGGGATGGCAAGCCGCTGATCCTATTTAACGAGAAAAGCCAGAACCTGAGCTACCAGTTTGTAGTAGAGGGCAATAAGATAGTGGATACACGTGATCTGTACTTTGAGCCGGTGGGCGAGGCTTTCACCGTAAAGGGTGATGAGTCTAAAAGCCTCTCCCTGCGCCTGAAAGCTGCAGATGGCCAGTACTTTGAGCAGAAATATACACTGAAGGGCAATGACTACAAGCTAGGCTATACTGTGAGCCTGGTGGGCCTGGATAAGGTGATGCCTAACGCCAATGATATACAGATCACCTGGCAGAGTACCCTGCTGAACCTGGAACGCCTGGTGGACAAGGAGCGTGGCTACACTGCGGTGTACTATAAGTATAACGACGGCGATGTGCAGCACCTGGATGAAACAAAGCCGGATCAGTCAGAATCTCTGGTAGGCAGGGCTGACTGGGTATCATTCAAGCAGCAGTTCTTCAATGCATCATTGTTTGGCAAGGGCCTCTTCAAAGGCTCCCTCAAGTCTGACTACAATAAGGATGACAAGAGCTATGTGAAGAAGGATAATGCTATCCTCACACTGGACTACAAGCCACTGCCATCTGTGAGCTATGATATGCACTTCTACTTTGGCCCTAATCACTATAGCACCCTGAAAAAGACCGGAGACGACTTTGAGAGTATCCTGAAGCTGTCACCGGACTTCTTCCTTTTCAACTGGATCAAGTATATCAGCAAGTGGGCCATCATCCCGACCTTTAACCTGCTGGATAAGGTAAACCTGAACTACGGTATCATCATCCTGATACTGACCATTCTGCTGAAGCTGGTACTGACCCCGCTGACCTGGAAGGCGATCAAGTCTGGCGCCTACATGAAGGTGCTGAAGCCTGAGATAGATGAGCTAAAGGAGAAATACGGCGACGACCAGCAGCGGATCCAGACCGAGCAGATGAAGATCTACCAGAAGGCTGGTGTGAGCCCTTTTGGCGGCTGCCTGCCTATGCTGCTGCAGATGCCGATCCTGATGTCCATGTACTATTTCTTCCCTAACTCGATAGAGCTGCGCCAGCAGCCCTTCCTGTGGGCTACGGACCTGAGCAGCTATGATGCGATCATGTCATGGACCTCAGCGCTGCCGCTGATAGGCAATCACCTGAGCCTCTTCACCGTACTCATGACCATCACCTCTATCCTCTCTGCTGTGTACAACCAGAACCAGAGCGGTATGAGTAACTCGCAACCGGGTATGCAGTATATGCCATACATCATGCCGGTGATGCTGATGTTCATGTTCAATGACTTCCCTGCGGCTCTCACATACTACTACCTGCTGCAGAATGTACTGACCATAGGTCAGCAGTGGGCTATCCAGAAGTTCTTTATAGACGAGGCAGAGCTGCACCGCACTATCCAGCAGAATAAGGCTAATCCTAAAAAGGCAACGGGCTTTATGGCCAAGCTGCAAGATATACAGCGTCAGGCAGAAGCACAGCAAAGAGCTAACGCCGCCGGCAAATCAAACGGCAAAAAGAAATAAAAAAGGAAAGCGCCATACGGCGCTTTTTTTTATCATCCTGCCCGTGATCATGGTCACCGCTGAAAAGCTGATGAACGCCGATAATCGCGATAATTTTAACGTCAGACGGACTATCCTCGCAGGCGCATTGGCACGGATTTTTCTGTAGATGCGATATCAACCTGACTGTAGCCTGAGCTTTTTGTTTTGAGGCAAGTCGTCCTTGCCCGTAATGTAAATGAAGATGGTTATGAAGAAGGTTCACATCCCTGCAGTGCTTTTGATAGCGTCCTTATTTTTCGGCTTCTCGCAGTCCGGCCACAATGGGGCAGACTATGATCATAGTAAGAATCCCTACTACTCACATACAGACTCCCGCACGCTGACTGTAGATGATAAGGCCTGGAAGCAGATCCTGCCGCAGGGGCTCTACCACCTGTCACGTGAGATGGGGACAGAGCGCGTCTATACGGGTAAATACTGGGACGACTATGCCAAGGGTACGTACTACTGCGCTATCTGCGGCAATCCGCTCTTCAGTTCTGCCGCTAAGTATGATAGCCATACTGGCAGGCCGAGTTTCACTGCTGCGCTGAAGGAGCAGAGTCTCACTGTACAAAAGGATGATGAAGGCCATGACAATGAAATAGTATGCGGCCGGTGTCACTCTCATATGGGTTACCTGCTGATGGATGGCCCTACTGCTACCAAGAAGCACTATGCGCTGAATGGTGATGTACTGGACTTTGAGGCTGGACGGCCGGGAGAGGTGAGGCCGTACACCGGTGCTCAGAATCTGGCGGATAAGTAAGCCTACCTGGTCCCAAAGATATCGCTGCCGACCCTGACCAGAGTCGCGCCATGCCTCAGCGCGACAGGATAGTCTGAGGACATGCCCATAGATAGTTCCGCGAATGCAGGCTTATCTGCAAAGTATTTAACGCGGAGTGCATCAAAAAGCTTTTTCAGAGCGGCGAATTCTGCATCTATCTTTTGCTCCTCATCAGTATTAGATGCCATGCCCATGAGGCCGGCTATTTGTATATTCCTGAGTTCGGCAAAGGATGAGTCATTCAACAGAGCTATGACCTCATCCTCACTCAGGCCAAACTTGGTCTCCTCTCCACTGATGTGGATCTGCAGGAGGCATGGGATGACGCGGTTATGCTTTGCGGCCTGGCGGTCTATCTCTGTGAGCAGGCTGAGAGAGTCTACGGAGTGGATCATACTCACGTAGGGGGCGATGTACTTTACCTTATTGCTCTGCAGGTGGCCTATGAGGTGCCACTGGATATCTGAGGGCAGATTTTCATATTTGGTGGTCATCTCCTGCACCTTATTCTCGCCAAATATGCGCTGGCCCAGGTCGTAGAGGATGCGTATATCAGCCTCAGGCTTGGTCTTGCTCACGGCTACGAGGCGGGCGTGATGGGGGGCGAGGTCGGCGAGTATCTGGCGGTAGCGGTCGAGATTCATTTATTTCCTATTTTCGGCTACACGCAAAGGTACAATGAAGCAGGCACTGATAGGCATACTCTTATTGACACTGGTGGGTTGCGGCAGGAGGGGAGGCCCACCTGCGCCCGAGAACCTGATCCAGAAGGACAGCATGATAGCTATCATGGTAGATATCCATATAGCTGATGCGATAGCCGACCAGCGCTTTGGTACGGACAAGCCTAACCGTGATTTCACCAATGCGCTGTATAACCGCATCTATGAGAATCATCACATCACGCGCGATCAGTACAAGTCGAGCTTCCAATACTACGAGGCGCACCCTGCTGACATGGATAAGATGTATGAGCAGGTGATCACTGAGATCAGCAAGAAGGAGGCGGAGATGAAGAAGGTGAAGTGAGCTTTTACTTTTAGAACTGTATGAACCCCCTATTCCCAATCTCTATCCATAGCGTCCTGTCATATGAAATATAGCTTTGTTTTTATTCTTTTAATGCTGTCACTGGTGGCTGGTGCTCAATCGCTGATGCGGCATTATGATGTCAAGCTAGATATTAGGCTTGGAGTGGTATCGCTGGATGTACCGATGCGCTATGATACATTACATCATTGGCCGAGAGGTGGATGTACGGGGTATGACCATGTTCAATTGTATCGTATCCAGTATTCGATGTATGGAATGTATGAAGAGCGTGGTGACTGGCTGGGCAGGTTAGGAGATTCTATAGATGATGTGACAATAGTTCACGCGACTACTTTAGGCCGTCACAAGTGTGATAGTATGCCATTATATCCTAAACTTTTTACGTTTTTGGATACTCTGGGCTTAGTAATGGTCAGCGGCGAAGATGTAAAGTTTATGTTTACCACTAATTATAGCAGAGGTGCAGATACGATTGGGAAATTGCCCCGGGGTATGCAAGCGGGAAATACTCATAAAAGGAAGAAGCTCCCTTTACCCGAGGTAAAGTGGTATCAGCAATCCGGGTTGTTCAGCCTTTGCATCAAAAATGAAAGGGTCACAGTAGAAATTTGTAGACGAAGCCCAAGTGGGTTAAAAAAGGATTTTATAACAGAGTGCATGAAGATCATAGACACTCTTGAGATAAGGAGGCTTTGATGTCAGAATCTTCCGAATGGCGCAAGGCAAGGTAACAGCCGCCCCTAAGTCCCCTAAAGCGAACTTAAATACCTAATACAGTTTTTGAGTGGAGTTGAGGGCTTGGTAGCAAGTAAAGATCCCTCGTTGTCACTCGGGATGACAAAAGGAGGACGATTGCCAGGCAATCAAAAATCAGCAATCCTATATCGGGAATAGTCTAGTACCTATCCTTAGTACTCTTCATCAGATTGTAGAGCATATCCTTGGCGCGGAAGAGCTGGGCTTTGACCGTGCCGAGGGGGAGGTCGCAGCGTTCGGCTATTTCTTCATAGCTGAGCTCCTCAAAGTAACGGAGCTCTATGAGCTGCTTGTACTTAGGGCTGAGCTCCTGTATCACCTCGCGAATCTTGATGGCGCGCTGGTCTTTGATGATGCGCTCCTCGGGGGTCATGGACTTATCCTTGACTGCGATAGGCACTGACTCGCCATCGTCAGTAGGAGAGGTCTGGTCTATAGAGGTGGTCTGGAGTTTCTTCTTGCGGATGAAGTCGATACAGTTGTTGGTAGCGATGCGGAAGAGCCAGGTACTGAAGGCGAAGTCCGCACTATAATTAGCCAGGTTGTTGAAGGCCTTGCTGAAGGCTACCATCGTGAGATCGTCTGCATCGTCACGGTTGTGCACCATTTTCAGGATCATGTAGTAGACAGACTCCTTGTAGCGGGCCATCAGCTTGCCAAAGGCCACTTGGTCGCCGGTCTTGGCCTTATTGACCAGGTCGAGATCAGGATTCACTTTGACAGGTGGCGTAGGAGCCGGGTTAGAGGTGTTTTCTACTTCCATTCTTGGTTGGGTCTGAATAAGGATACCATAAATATATAGAATAAGTAGATAACGTAAAGCGGGTCCAGCAGCCAGAGCCATCCGGACAGGTCGCGCTGCTCCAGCTTATTGTTGATTCTCACGGTCACGATATGCTTGGTCACTATCACAAAAAAGCCTGCCAGCAAGACAAAAAGCGGTATGGCTGATAAAATACACAGGGCTATAAATGTTGTGTAAAATAAAAAGTCGCTCAGCGCAAAGAGGAAGAGTAGCCCCTTGTGATGAAACTTGTAGTGCGTAGCTGAGCTGATGTGGCGGCTCTTCTGCCTGATCCACTCTCCCCATGTGCGCTTGGGCTCAGAGAAGGTGAAAGCATCTTTGTGCAGGCTGAGCGCGGTAGTGCTGCCCTTGGCCTGTGCATTCACAAAGAGATCGTCGTCTCCGCTCTGCTTGCGGCTGCCGCCAGAGCTATCCTTCCAGCCTGTGAAGACCTTCTTGCGGAAGCTCATATTCCTGCCGACACCCATATATGGCATACCTGCCTGGGCAAAGGAGAGGTACTGCGTAGCTGTCATCACATTCTCATAGCGCACGAGCATATTGAGCAGGCCCTTGTAGCGGTAGAAAGGGGAGTAGCCCAGCACAAAATCCGTATCACTGAGGTAGGCGCCTACGATATGCTCCAGCCAGTGGGCAGAGGCGGGCTTGCAGTCGGCATCGGTCACTACTACTATATCATATTGTGCGGCCTCTACACCTATTTTGAGCGCAAACTTCTTGCCCGGCATCGGCTTTTCGCCTTGCTTGATATTGAAGAGACGGATATTGTCATTGCGCTTAAAGTAGTCTGCTACTACATCTACTGTATTGTCAGTAGACTGGTCATTGACGATGATCACTTCAAACTTTGGATAGTGCTGTATCATGACCACCTTGAGGTACTGGCGGAGGTTGTCGGCCTCATTGCGGGCGCAGATCACGATAGATACGGGCGGGTAGCTCTCCGGCTCGTAGTGTGGCTCACGGCTATAGCTGAGCCTGCTGAAGACCAGGATATAATAGGACAACTGCAAAACAACCGCCCCGATGAATAAGGCATACAGGATTAACATCTTGCAAAGAAACAGATAAAGAAGCGTGCCAGAAGCGGAGTAATACACATCCTGAAAGGGGTGTGGGCGATAGTGGACAAAATCAGTAGCCCTCGGGTAAATCATTAATCTGACGGAGCTGCTCTATGCGGCGCTCCGTGAGCCAGTTTTGCCATTGGGTCATAGACACTTTGGGCTGGAGGGAATGAAATAGAGCAGCAGTGGCATTACGATAGATGAGCCAAAGATTTTCTGTGTCACGAATGCCATCAGAAGTGGGAAACCCTGAATGCCAGTAAGGTTCCTCATTACCAAGGCGTGCCAAGGTCTGGAGATACACTGCATTTAATATACTGTCGGCTTGCGAGGATGCATACCAATCAGAAGGTTTGGTGCTTTGACGCACTCTATTGACCAGATTCAGAAATTCTCCCATCTCACCCATTGCGGCCTCTATGCACAAACCAGAGTACGCAGAACCTCCAAAACCTTCCTCATTAGCTACGCGGGAATTTATAAAAGCACTGGAAGCATCAGATGCCGCAGATAATTGTTTGGCAGCAGTTTGATTGAGTCGGTGCGAGAGGGCCGTGATCGTGCTGTCATAGAGCTTGCCAAAACTGTCAGCCTGGCGTCCTGCACACCAGACATAGCCCCAAGTACCGGAGACATGGTCACAAATATTGAAGACAAAAATGGTGTCGGCCTTCCATGCATCATAGGCTATCTGTATAGCTCCCACTTGGTCCACGGGGGCGACCTCTTCGGACTGGCAGAGTAGCTGCAATATCAAGAGTGGATCCTGAGGCTGATGCTGAGGGTTGTGAGAGAGGCTTTCTGCTGCCTCCCATGGCAGGAGTATGTGTCCGGCAGTCAGCAGAGCACTATGCGAATGGACAAAACGGACCGAGTCGAGAGCGCCTGCCTCCCTGCATTGCCGCTGCGCCGTGGTGTCGCCGCTGTAGCTTTCATCCTGAGCAGAAATACTACTGCATGTAATAATGAATAAGAGAAGGGATAGGAGGATTTTCAATAGATACGGGTTAGAGGCAATGAAGATAAGGATTGCCAGTAAATCATGGAGGGGCTGCTTTATATATCGTTATGAAAAAAGTTTGCGCGATATACCTATTTTCGGCCTCAGATGAAATTCAAGTTACAAGCTACTGATGCGAATAGTAAGGCGCGGGCCGGTGAGATCACCACTGACCACGGAGTGATACAGACACCGATCTTTATGCCGGTGGGTACGGCGGGTACGGTCAAGGCCGTACACTTTAATGAACTGCGCTCCGAGATCAATGCGCAGATCCTTTTGGGTAATACCTATCACCTCTACCTGCGTCCGGGTCTGGACACACTGGTGAAGGCGGGTGGGCTGCATAAATTTATAGGATGGGACAGGCCGATACTGACGGATAGCGGTGGCTATCAGGTGTACTCGCTGTCTGATATCCGCAAGATAAAGGAGGAGGGCGCGGAGTTTCGTAGCCATATAGATGGCAGCAAGCACCAGTTCACGCCGGAGAATGTGATAGACACGCAGCGCAAGATCGGTGCGGATATCATGATGGCCTTTGACGAGTGTACGCCGTATCCGTGTGAATATGACTATGCGAAGAAATCCCTCGCGATGACACACCGCTGGCTGGACCGCTGTATCAGCCGCTATCGTGAGACGGATGGGCTGTATGGCTACTCGCAAACACTTTTCCCGATCGTACAGGGTTCTACTTACAAAGACCTTCGCAAACAATCTGCAGAGTACATAGCCGAAAAGGGCATGGATGGCAATGCGATAGGCGGCCTCAGCGTAGGGGAGCCTGATGAGGATATGTATGAGATGACTGAGCTGGTGTGCGATATCCTGCCAAAGGATAAGCCCCGCTACCTGATGGGCGTGGGTACCCCTGCCAATATACTGGAGGGTATCTCACTAGGGGTAGATATGTTTGACTGTGTGATGCCGACGCGGAATGCGCGCAATGGTATGCTTTTTACCACGCAGGGTATCATCAATATCAGGAATGAGAAGTTCAAGAATGACTTTAGCCCGATAGATACGGGTGGGGCTTGTGAGCTGGTGCGTACACATACCAAGGCCTATCTCCGTCACCTGATGCATAGCGGTGAAATGCTGGGCGCTATGATCTCGTCTGTCAATAACCTGAGCTTCTACCTCTGGCTGGTAGGCGAGGCACGTCAGCATATCCTGGCCGGAGATTTTGCCGCATGGAAGAAGGAGACACTGGCGCGGGTGATGACGCGTTTATAAGGAATAAGGAGTGTAGGAGTGCGTTAGATCTGTACATCTGTAATTCCGTAAAGCTGTAAATGAAGAAGATCGACTGGTACATATTGAAGAAGTTTCTCGGCACGTTTGTGTTTATCATCGTGCTGCTGAATCTCATCACGGTGGTGGTGGATGTGTCAGAGAAGATCGACAACTTTCTGGACGGCAGTGCCACTTTGTCCGAGATCGTATTCTCTTATTACCTGGCATTTATTCCCTATATATCTTCTATGCTGGCGCCGTTCTTTGTGCTGGTGTCAGTCATCTTCTTTACGTCGCAGCTGGCAGACAGATCAGAGATCATAGCGATACTCAATAGTGGTACGAGCTACTACCGGCTGCTGCGGCCCTATGCTGTCGGCGCGCTGATCCTGGGCAGCGGGCTCTGGGTGTGCAATAACTACCTGGTGCCGATGGCCAATCATAAGCGGCTTCTTTTTGAGAGCACGTACATCAATAAATTTACCCGGACGCTGAGCTACAACTATCACCGGCAGATCAGCCCCGGTACCTTTATGTATGTGGAGAACTACAGGCCTGCGGACGCGATCGGGAGCCGGTTTTCGGTAGATAAATTTGAGAATGGGAAAATGGTGAGCAAGCTCCGCAGCGAGAGCATCATGTGGGATACGATCAAGAAGACATGGAAAGTGCACAACTACTATATCCGTGAGCTGCATCCGGAGGGTGATATCATCAGGACAGGGGCTAATATGGATTCACTTTTCCCATTCCGTCCTGAGAACTTTGCGATCACTACGGACAGAAAAGATGAAATGACCACGCCAGCGCTCAAGGACTTTATCCGGCATATGCAGAAGGCGGGGTCTAATGATATTGAATTCTATGAGGTGGAATTGTACCGGCGCACCTCGGGTGCTTTCAGCGTACTGATCATGACACTCATCGGCGTGAGCCTCGCCTCGCGCAAGATCCGTGGCGGGCTGGGCTGGCACCTGGTGCTGGGGCTGGCTATATGTGCTACCTTTGAGATCATTATGAAGTTCTCAGTGACCTTTGCGACCAATTCGTCACTGCCCCCCTTTATAGGAGTATGGATACCTAATTTTATCTTCGGCTGTGTGGCCGTGTATCTTTTGAAAACTGCGCCGAAATAATGAGTCATCCATTTTATATCACCCGCTATGTGCACATCGATGGGCAGTCTATATATGTTGATGGCGGACTCCTCTATAGAGGAGACCACTCCGGTGCTGACTTTCTGACCGAGGCTTACAAGGGTATGGGGCTCGACTATCCCAAGTTTTATAAAATGGATCCGCTGAGCAGGCTGGCGATCCTGGCCACCGAGGCGCTGCTGACCGGCAGGAAGCTGACTCAGGAATACCGACCTGAAGATGTAGCCATCATAGTCAGCTGTGCACACTCCAGCCTGGATACGGACCTGCGCTACCAGCAGTCTGTGGCTACCGCGCCGAGCCCCTCGCTGTTTGTCTATACCCTGCCTAACGTAATGATCGGGGAGGTGTGTATCAGGCAGGGGATCAAGGGGGAGAACACTTGTTTTGTGTCCGAAAGTTTCGACCCATCGTTTCAAGCGGACTACGTAAACGGGCTGCTGGGAGAAGGTAGGGCGGAAGTATGCATCTCAGGCCGTGCAGACTACCTGCGGGGTGAGATGAATGCTTTTTTTATGCTGGTAGAGAAAAATCCTGCATCTTTGGGAGAATATAACACGCAAACAATAAACCAATTATACCACCGGCAATGGAAGAATTAATGAAGACCCTCAAGGGGCAGATAGTAGAGCAGCTAAACCTGCAAAATATCAAGCCTGAGGAGATAGGAGATGACCAGCCACTCTTCGTAGAAGGTCTGGGTCTCGACTCGATAGATGCACTGGAGCTGATCGTGCTGCTGCAGCAGAAATACGGCATCAAACTGGCCAATCCGTCTGAGGGCCCGACAGTGTTCAAGACCGTGCGTAGTATAGCTGAGTATATCACCGCGCATAAGGCGGCGTAAATCATTACATTTAGTTTATTGAAGTCTCCTATCTACATAGCGGGCATAGGCATCATCTCTGCCATAGGCGATAATGCAGCACAAACTCTGGAGCACCTGACCGCATCTGAGTCTGGTGTGAGCGGTATGGAGATACTGCCGTCTGCCTATGCCGGTGCACTGCCCGTGGCTGAAGTGAAGTATAATAATGCCCAACTGGCTGCTATAAGCGGCCTGGAGCCATGGCAGACGCGGACGGCGCAGCTAAGTATGATCGCTGCGAAGGAAGCCAAAGACAACAGCAAGATAGATTTCACGAAGTGGCGCTGCGGCTTTATCTCTGCTAATACAGTAGGTGGTATGGATCGCACGGAGGACTTTATGAAAGACTTTCTCGCGGATGCCAGCAAGGGTGATCTGCACGATGTGATCAACCACGACAGCGGTGATGCCACGGAGATCGTAGCAGAGAAGCTCGGCTGTACCGACTATATCACCACTATCAGTACCGCCTGCTCCTCATCGGCCAATGCGATGATGTATGGTGCCCGGCTGATACAGAATGATGTAGTGGATATCATCATAGCCGGTGGTACAGACGCGCTGTCGCGTTTCACACTGAATGGATTTAAATCTCTGATGATATTGGATGAAAATCCATGCATGCCCTTTGATGAAAACCGTAAGGGGCTCAACCTGGGTGAAGGCGCAGGCTACGTAGTACTGGTGTCACAGCTAGTACTGGATAGTGAGGGCGCTACAGCATTGGCTGTACTCAGCGGCTATGCCAATGCTAATGACGCCTACCACCAGACGGCCTCCAGCCCGGAGGGCAATGGTAACTATGCGGCCATGAAGGGGGCGCTCGAAATGGCTGGATTACAGCCTGCGGATATAGACTATATCAACCTGCACGGTACGGGTACACCTAATAACGACGTCTCTGAGGGCACGGCTATCCGTAGAGTATTTGGCGATCTGCCACCTGTGATGAGCTCGACCAAGGCCTATACAGGACACACGCTGGGCGCCAGTGCAGGGATAGAAGCTGTGATCAGTATCATGGCCCTGCAGCATGGCGTAGTATTTCCCAATCTACGCCATCAGACACAGATGAAGGAGCTCCCTTTTGCTCCGCAGACCACTATGCTCGCTAAGCCACTGCGCCATGTGCTATCCAATTCTTTCGGCTTTGGTGGCAACTGTTCTTCAGTGATCTTCTCAAAAAACTAACATGCCATCTGCGCGTATCAGGGAGATAGGAACGTATATCACCTCTCCCCGCGTGATGCGGTATGTCGCTATGGGCATGATACTGATGGGGGCTATCCTGCGCCTGGCAGTCTACCTGCAAAACCGTAATCTATTTATAGATGAGGCCAATGTAGCACGGAATATATATGAACGCGATCTGGCGGGGCTGACCCAGCCACTCAGCTATGAGCAGTATGCGCCGCCAGTTTTCCTCTGGGTGGTGAAGGGCTGTGCGCTCGTTTTAGGCTATGCTGAGTATGCGCTGAGGCTATATCCACTACTGTGCGGTATGCTCAGTCTTTTGCTGCTGTACAGAGTATTGGCCCTGATGGAGGTGAGGCGTACAGGCTGGTATCCTCTGGTCCTGTTCGCTACGGGAGCTATCTACCTCCGCTATGCTACTGAGCTGAAGCAATACTCCTCAGATGCTATGGTGGCACTGGCACTGGTATGGCTGGGGCTCACTATGGATATCCGCACAGCGAGGCCGGCCCGGTTTGTAGCGATATGGATGCTATGTGGCTCGCTGGCAGTCTGGAGCGCTATGCCTGCAGTATTCGTTCTGGCGGCTGTCGGAGTCTATTATTTCGCCAGCCTGCTGCGCGAGCGGAGCTATGGGCGCTGGTGGCTGGTGGTAGTACCGGCGGCGTTTTGGCTCGTACAGTTTGGGGCCTATTACTTTGCCATACTGAAGCCGCAGGCAGACTCAGCCTACCTGCAGAACTTTCATAAGGATGCCTTCCTCTACCTAGTGCCCCGTAGCAGTGCAGAGTGGCTGCACAATGGTGATGCGATGATACAGGTGCTGGGTGTCACGGCAGGCCACTGGACACTATCAGTGATCTTTCACATACTATGCATAGCAGTGGCTACTGCCGTGTCTATCAGAAACAAGGACCCAAGGCTACTTCTGCTACTCTTGCCTGTTGTGCTGTTATTTTTCGCCGCAGGGCTGCATCAGTTCTCACTGCAGC
>CAZNDJ010000087.1:0-14598 GCA_964571705.1 uncultured Chitinophagaceae bacterium | reverse complement strand
CGTACCATACACGAGGATGCGTGCATCTTTGCACCCAACCTGCACGCTATGGGCCTGATGAGTACACGAGACTTTGAGAACTATACCCGCCTCTACGAGACCATCTCCTCACTGATCCGTCCACCAGATCTGCTCATCTACCTCAAGGCATCCGTGCCTACGCTGGTAAACCAGATACAGAAGCGTGGCCGCGAGTATGAGGACAATCTCCGCCTCGACTACCTGAAAAGGCTCAACGAGTTTTACGAGAAGTGGATAGCCACCTACGAGGGACGCCTGCTCGTGATAGACGTAGACCAGAATAACTTTGCCGAAGATCCTGACTCCCTCGCAGAGGTGGTGCAGCGTGTGAGTGCAGAGCTGTATGGTTTGTTTTGATCTTACCTGTCATAGTTTAGATTGATAGCATCGCTTACAGGGCGTGTCGAAATTTATTAGTGTCTAGCCTCCACCGAGCCTTTCACTTCCTTTAGCGATTTTTGGCAAAGCTCCGGTATACGCTTCTTAGTTTAGTATCGTTACTACGGAAACTAAAAATTTAAACTATATGAAAAACACGCTTCTTTCTGCGATGCTGATCGCGGCCTTCCTAACTTCATTTGCTCAAGACAATAAACCGACTAAAGGTGCCGTAGGTATCTGGTATGGTGTGTCCTTCGTGCCTGTCACACAGAATGTCTACATCACCGGCTACCTCACAGATCATGTGGAGTTTGGCGGTACGGTGGGGTTCACTTTCAATAACAGTAGCAATTCTCAATTCTCTACTGTCAATACTTTCACAAACTCGGGATTCATAGATGGGCAGTTGGAGCATCAGACGACCTCCCACAGCCTCAACCTCTCCCTCAGCCCAATGGTGCTGTATCACTTTAATATCAAAAGCAATCTGGATCTCGGCCTCGGTGCTAACCTGCCTGTATCAGTTTACACCGGAAACAAGAGCAGCATCGCTGATATCACGACTACAGACAACTACTATAGTAAGACAGGAGTAGTGACTACAACGCCACCATCTGTAGGTGTGGGTGCTGGTATGCTGCTCTCCTGCAAATACTTTTTCTACAAGAACCTCGCGATAGGTGCGATGGGTAATCTGGGCCTCAATACGATCAATATAAATGGCACCATAAAGGAAGTAAACTCTACCACTAATAGCGGAAGCAATAACCCCGGTACGGGATACAACCCCACATCTACTTCTGAGCATAAGTATAAAGCGAATAGTCAAACCTTTGAGTTTCTCCACAATTTCAATTTGAACCTGTCGTGGTACTTCGGACCTAAGAAGAAGGCTGCGACTACTGCGGCACTCTGATAAAAAAGCAAAGAGCACGTAGATCGCTCTGTACACTTTGCAAGAGTGGGAGTGTGGCCACTAGCCGGTTATGTAGTATAGGATGATATTGACAGACTGTTTTATATTTATCTGATAATCTACCTGCATGAAAGCTCTCTACTTCTTCCTTCTCTTTATTCTAGGCATATCAATAGGAGTAACTGCGCAAAACTGGGCACTACCATCCTCAAAATGGAGGTATGAAGGCTACTCTGCATGGTCTGCGACTATATATAGTGAAGCCAGAGATGTGACTGGCGATACGGTACTAGGAGGTCAACATTGTACTGTAGTATCTGCGCCATATCACTACCCGGTGTACACGTACGCCTCCGGTGATACGGCCTACAGGTGGGTCAATGGCGTATTTCACCCGATGTTTTACTTTAATGCTCATGCCGGTGACACTATCATGATAGGCAATGACACGGCAGAATGCTGTGCCCATGTAGCTGAGGTGCGCTGCCGTGTTGACTCTGAAGGGATTATCGTGGTGGGTGGTTTGAGCCTGAAGAAATTTAGCGTGAGGGTAGTGGATAGCTTGGCAGGGCATGCTTTCCCGCCTTCGTTTGAGTATGCAGAGCGGATAGGGATACTAGGTTCATATTCAGAAACTTTCTATCAACCTTTCACCTCAGCTCTAGATGCAGATTCTTATGGTTTTTGCAACTATGGTGATAGTACGATCGCGGGCTTTTGGCTCTATCCTCATACCAACTGCCGCAATACTGTCGGCTTAAATGATGTGGCAGCAGACGCTCTCTTTAGCATTTATCCCAACCCGGCACAAGATATTTTGTATATCCAGTCCCACCTGGTATTGGATGCGAAAGTGAATATAACAGATATGACGGGGCGTGAGCTGACCATGATGCATCAGGACAGCAAGATAGATATCCGGCTGTTGGCCCCCGGTATATATACTATATGTATTACTACGCCTGATGGCAAGCGCAGCCTTAGATTTAAGAAAGACTGATTAATCTACTTAAAAGCGTCTAGCCCCGTCACATCCATCCCGGTGATGAGCAGGTGTATATCGTGCGTACCCTCGTAGGTGATCACAGTCTCGAGATTCATGAGGTGGCGCATGATAGGGTACTCGCCGGTGATACCCATGCCGCCGAGTATCTGGCGGGCAGTACGGGCCACATTGAGAGCCATTTCGCAGCTATTGCGCTTGGCCATAGATATCTGGGCTGGTGTAGCACGGCCCTCGTTTTTCAGTACACCGAGGCGCCATACCAGGAGCTGAGCCTTAGTGATCTCTGTGATCATCTCAGCCAGCTTCTTTTGCGTCAGCTGAAACTGTCCTATCGGCTTGCCAAACTGGATGCGCTCCTTGCTATAGCGCAGAGCTGTATCGTAGCAGTCCAGTGCAGCACCTATCGCACCCCAGGCTATGCCATAGCGCGCAGTAGAGAGACAGCCGAGCGGGCCCTTGATACCTTCTACATTAGGCAGCAGGTTTTCCTTTGGCACCTTCACATTATCAAATACCAGCTCCCCGGTGATAGAGGCGCGAAGGGACCATTTGCCATGTGTAGTAGGTGTGGTGAAGCCCTCCATGCCACGCTCTACGATGAGGCCGCGTATCTTGCCATTCTCATTCTTGGCCCATACTACTGCTATATCAGCATATGGGGAGTTTGAGATCCACATCTTGGCACCGTTCAGCAGATAGTGGTCGCCTTTGTCTTCAAACTTAGTCTCCATGCCAGCCGGATTGGATCCGTGATTAGGCTCCGTGAGGCCGAAGCAGCCGAAGAGTTCACCTTTGGCCAGTTTAGGTAGGTACTTGTAGCGCTGCTCCTCGCTGCCATACTTGTAGATAGGATACATGACGAGTGAGCCCTGTACAGACGCAGTAGAGCGGATACCTGAGTCACCACGCTCCAGCTCCTGCATGATGATACCATAGCTGATCTCATCCAGGCCACCACCACCATACTGGGCAGGGATGCTAGGGCCAAAGGCGCCTATCTCGCCGAGTTCCTTCACTATATGGCGGGGAAAGTCTGCGCGCTGTGCGTAGTCTTCTATGATGGGGCTTACTTTTTCTTTTACAAAGGACTGCACACTCTCACGGATGAGCTTGTGCTCGGTAGTGAGCAGGTCATCGATATTGTAGTAATCGTGATGCTGATAGAGGTCTTGTTTCATGATCTTCTGCTATTTGATTGCGGGTGCAAGATAGAAAATTAGTGCTGAGTAGTATGTACGGCATAATGTAGCAGACCCAGCCATGTGAATAGGCAGAAAGTCCTATTTTTGCCGCCATATAATCGTGCATATGGGTCTCATAGGAGTAGAAGGTTTACAGTTTTACAGCCATCATGGATACTACAAGGAGGAGCAGGTACTGGGTGGCAAATACGTAGTAGATATCTATCTGCAGACCAATCTGTCAGAAGCTGCTGCCTCTGACCAGCTCAATAAGACAATCAACTATGAGCAGATCTACCAGATCACAAAGGTAGAGATGGAAGCTCACTCCAAACTGATAGAGCATGTCTGCAAAAGGATACTGGATGCTGTGATGGCTACATTCCCGGATATAGCCTGGATCAAGGTAAGAGTGAGTAAACACAACCCTCCGCTGAAGGGGAATGTGGAAAGGGTTTACGTAGAGCTGGAGGAAGGGACGAAAGTGTAGCCTAGACAGCCATCCTCATTTCATCATATCTTTTCTCTATCTGAAATACGGAGAGACGCTGATTGATCTCCAGTGAGCGCCGTACTGAGATAAAGAAGTCTATAAGCCTTTTGAAGTCTGTCGGCTTCTGGATATAAGCGTCAGCCCTGAGATTATAGCAGTCTATCATGTCATACTTATAGTCTGAGTTGGTCATGATAAAGACCGGTATGCCAGCAAAGCGGGTATCTCCTTTGATCCGGGCCAGTAGCTCTTTGCCGTTTACCTTTGGCATATTGAGGTCCAGCATGATCATATTAAACGGTTCCTGCATATTATAGCCTGACTCCAGGATAGAGAAAGCTTCGTCTCCATCGTAGGCATATCTGGTGGTGACCATTTCATCTAGTCCTGCCTCTCGTATTGCCTCTATCATTAGGCGCACATCGGCAGGGTTGTCTTCTATCATCAGCAGATTACATGTGGGGTACATGTCAGACATAATTTTAATTTGTCTACAAAGCTAACATGCAGCCGACAGCAGCAAATATTAGCCATGTTTATTATATCCACATGACACGTGTAGAGTGTGGTAGAGTGTTTGTGTTTTTAGACAATATCCGACACTAGTGCGGCTCCTCCTCATTCTCATCATGGATGATAGGAGGGGACTTAGGTTTGTAGCTGGGATCTATCTCGTGGCGGATAAAGTCTTCTACCTGTTCGGCGCCTATGCGCTTGGCCTTGATCACCTTATTGCTATCGAGTATGTACATCTGCGGAGTACTCTGTATATCCCACTCAAAACGGAAATTATTCTGACGGTATGGATCGGCTACATTGATCCAGTCCAGGTCATGCTCGCGGATGAAGTCTGTCCACTTTTTGAACTCTTCTATGGACATAATAGATGGTGCATATACTTCTACGTCTATACCTTCTTTCTTCATTTTGTGGTAAGCTTCGGCTAGCTTAGGTACCTCCTTCTTGCAGTGTCCACAATCCGGATCCCAGAAGCATAGTATCGTAAAACGGTGCTTCACATCATGCAGGGCATGCATCGTCTTCAGGGTAGTATCGGAGAGATTTATATTACGAGCTTTCTTGCCTATGAGGAGTGGCTCCAGTATGCGGCCACGCTCAGTGATCTTGTATAGCTGTACTGAGTCTACCCATGGTGTATATCCCTTTGCATAGTAGTTCTTGACCAGGTGTACATAGACGGCATCAAAGCCCATGATCTTTGATTTGGCCATTTCATTCAGCATATACACGAGCGTGTACTTAAAAAGCTCACCTTTCGGTGGCATTTTCTTAAGAAGTGCATCACCATCCTCCATGATAGAGTCGGGTACCTGTATGATAGTACGGGTGTAAAATTCCTTCAGCTTATTGTGGAAGATAGGAGTACGGAGCAGGCGGTCATCTGTGAGATCTACATTCTCCCAGTACCGGTTTTTGTAGTCACGCCATACCCAGTTTGAGTCTACCTTGAGGCGGCCTACTGCATCACGCGGAGCTTCCTTAGGCTTCACGGGCTCCATAGATTTTATGATCGCGCCATAGAAGCTTTTGGGATGTTCCTTGATGATCTTTTGGCGCTCACTGGTCACGATAGAGTCTATTTGCTGCAGTTTGTGCCTGATATCTTCTTTGGCCTTTGGGTCTTTTTCGGCACGCATGGCGCTATTCAGCGCTTCACCAGCTTTACGTTCTTTATTGAGGAAACGCATATCGTCATAGAATAGCTGGTTTTCTTCAGAACCGGTCACCTTTACATTATTGGCCAGGTCACTGGTATCTGTAGCTATCGCAAAGCGTTGTTCATTTACTACAAATTCGAAGTACCTGTTGCCCAATTTTGGAAATACGGCAAGATAAATACCCGCGGGCAGATCAGTGTCAGCCTTGAGTGTCACGGAGCCTGTAGCGTCTAGTGTCACGGTATCTTTTACGTATTGCTTATCACCATAGTAATAGGCCAGGATCATATTGCTGTTAGGCAGGTTGCGCACGGTGATCTTGATATTATGGCCCTTGCCTGGACCCGCAGCAAAAAGGGAAATGGCAAATGCGGAAATGAAAAGTGTAGCAAATATTTTTTTCATCCTGGTCTTCGTTTGTTTGATGGTCAAATCTATTCAGAATTAATTTAACAAAGGTGCGAGCCGGCGCAAAATACAGTTAAAAATGATTAACCCCGCACTGCTTCCAGCTTATGATGTATGCCAGTATTTTTCGGTTGCACGCAAAAAAAGAACCCTGCCAAAAGACAGGGTTCTTAAACAAATATTGTGATTACCGATTATTTCACAATCGATATTTGTTTGAGTGCATTTTTGCCCGATGCAGTTTGTATCTTGAGGATATAAACGCCCGGAGTCAGGTTGCCGAGGTTGAGCGCTGTCTTAGTGCCTTTCAGTACTGTAGACTCTGTAGCTACCTCACCCAGCGCGTTGAATACTGTAGCCATAGCCTCATCGTTAGAGTTAGCCGGCATTTCGATATTCACTACACCTGTAGATGGATTAGGATATACACTGATAGTCTTTTCAAACTCAGGATCATTGATGCCGATAGTCACGAGTACATAGGCAGTATCCTTGTCTGTACCAAAAACGTTAGATACTGTCAGTACTACCGTCTTTGTACCATTTGACGAATAAATCTTGGTAAACTGTGTTACGTTAAAGTTGTTTGAAGTACCATCACCCCAGTTCCATACGTGGTTAGTAGGCAGGTTTTCGCTGCTGTCCCTGAAGAGGAAGGTCTTACCAGTCTGTTTCACATATGTGATGTGAGCGATAGGCACGTCAGCTACGATCACAGTCTGAGTGAAGCTGGTGCTGTTGTTTTCAGGATTAGTAGCAGTCCATGTAGCGTAGTACACACCCACAGAGTCCGTGTTCTGGCTGCCGTCTACAGGCACATTGTCTGTATAGCTAGGCTGGATCACACCGTACTGGCAGTCAGATGCTGTAGCAGTAGGATGATTGTATGGATGGCCTTTCTGTACAAATACTGTATCCGGACCATTCACGATCAGTGTAGGCGGAGCGTTGTCAAACTTATTGACAAAGTCAGCAGGGCTGAAGTTCAGATTCTTGCAGTAGTAGAACTGGGCAGGATTACCACTAGACTTTGCACCTACAGCAGCGCGGTAGTCAGGGTTGGTCAGTACTGCTGGTATATTCCAGTCACCGTTAGTCTTGTGCAGAGGGTTGTAAGAGATAGATGGGAAGAGGGCACCTTTCAGGACACCAGCAGCAGCACTGGCTGTAAGGCCACCAAACATTGAATCACCTTCAGTGAAGTTCTTGATGTCAGTCACCTTGCGGATAGTCATATCGATACCTACACCGAAGAGGTTCGGGCTACCATTGGTCTGATCTGCAGTAGTGAGAGTAGATGTAAAAGTGGTGTCAGAGTCATTCCAGAATGCGAAGATCTTGGTACCGTCATCGCTGCGGGATACCTGTACACGGTTGCCCTCAGTCACAGCAGCATCAGAGCCAGAGGCTACAGTGTACTCTGCAGAGTAGGAGAATACCTGAGCGAGGAAGTTTGCCTGCCAGTTGCAGCCAGGGATAGATGGGTTGCGATAGATGTCATAGAGTACATTTACTGCCAGAGGGTAGAAGCTGTACTGGTTTGATGTGCTGTCAGCCTGGTCTACTATAGCTATGATGTGCGGGTTGCCTGCAGAGTCTACAGTGATCTGTGCGTCACCCATGATAGACTTCACAGTGCCGGCAGTAGTCACATTATTGTTAAACATGCCTGGCATATTGTCCAGGTCGAGGGTCTCTATAGCTCCCCAGGTAGCACCACCGTCGGTAGTTTTGATCACCTGTGGCTGGAGTACGAAGCGCTGGTCTTCTACCATATCAGCCATGAAGAGGATCCAGCCAGTCTGGCCGGTAGGGTCAAATGCGATAGTAGGGTCCAGCAGGGCGTGGCCTACAGGATTACTGTTAGCGTCATAGAAGTGAGCGGCAGCTACAGGCAGCACACGGCTGGTCCATGTAGTAGCATGAGTAGTAGTATCATATACACCCTTCTCTACTACGAGGCCGTAGATAGAGTCAGTAGTATTAGATGTCTGGATGTATGCCCTGGTGATATTCCAGTACGTGTGTGCTGCACCGCGGGTGAGGCTTTCAAATATTTCAACCTCTGCATTGTTTACAGTATCACGCTTCTCAGAGTAAGTAGCATTGCCACCACCGAGCTGACCAGCGCCATAGTAGTTACCCTGCCACACGGCTACGGTCTCACCATTGTGCCAGCTACCATCGTAGATAAACCATGTGCTGTCTGCATCGGTCTGCCATGGCTGGCGCTCCAGCATAGCCTGCGGGTAGCGGCCATTGATGCCCGGCGCACCATTATCATTAGATGGGTTCAGGACACCATTATTCAGGCTCCATGTAGTACCGCCATCCTTAGAGTAGTCAAAGCGATAGTGGCCCACGTTATTATTACCGGTATTGCAGCATGCTGCAGTTTGGTCATTTCTGTGTATGAAGAGTACAGTATTGATAGTGCTATCACAAACGATATCACGACTGGCACTGTTGAGTACGGTGAGGAGGTTGCCTGCGCTACCTACCATTACTTTCTGCAGCGTACCTGCACGGCCTATTTTAGGCTTGTTCGGATTGTTCACTACACCAGCGCGCATGGCGGACGGCGCTGTCATACGAGGCGACGGCTTGACCTTTCTGGAGAGGTCATTGCCTGCTACCAGATAAAAACTCAACACCGATGCCAGAGAGAGTAAAGCGAGTTTTTTCATGTTTAAATTTTGTTTAAGAGGTTCCAAATTTAGCCAAAAACTTAAGACTCTTATGATTTGTGCTTAAAAATTTGGTCACACTATTGTCAGGACTCGTGGAATTGTTAATTAACACGGCCAGTACTGAAAATCAATAGGGGAAAAGCTCAGAAAAAGCCTAATGGGTCTCCATAAAAGCCTTGAGGGCGGTCTCATCCATATCCCTGCCAGCTGTGGCGTGAAAAGTACCTGACTCTGCAATAAGTAACGCGCGGTCACTATATGGCAGCGCAGCCGAGATGTCATGTGTGGATAGCAGGATGGTCTTGGCGTGGGCTGTAGCCAGCATGCGTATTGTGCGCAGCAGCTCCGCTTTATTCTTATAGTCCAGAAAGGCTGTAGGCTCATCCATAATGATGACGGGGGTGTCCTGAGCGATGGATTTTGCTATCAGGGCTTTCTGTCTCTCACCGTCGCTCACCTGGTTGATCTTTTTGTGGGCCAGGTGGCTGATGCCGGCTATCTCTATGGCGCGCTCTATGGCTGCGGTATCTGTAGCAGACAGCCGGGCTGCCCAGTCGGTATAGGGGTAGCGCCCCAGGGTGACCAGCTCACGTATCGTGATGAATGGGTCAAAATCCCGCCCTGTAAAGACGCCGCTGATCAGTCGTGCCCTGTCTGGGGGAGAGAGGGCACTGATGTCACGCCCGTTTATCTGTATCTGACCGGCTACGGGTGGCAGCAGGCCGCAGAGTGTGCGCAGGAGGGTAGACTTGCCTATACCATTGATGCCGAGCAGGAGGATGAGCTGACCACTCCCGGCGGTAAAATCGATACCGGAGAGCAGGGCGCGCTGCTGATAGCCTACGCTGAGATCTGTAGCGGTGAGCATGGATTATTTGAAAAGCAGCCGCTGGCCTTTCTGAGATTCATCAAAACTGCCACGGTCATATACCAGGTGGCCATTTACAAAGGTGCTTTGTACTTTGCCTGTAAACTCATACTGCTCAAACGGCGACCAGCCGCACTTGTAGTAGATATTGTCAGGTGCTACGGTCCATTTCGTTTTGGTATCAAAGAGCACCATGTCTGCATGGTAGCCCTCACGCAGGTAGCCGCGCTCATGTACGTGAAAGCACTCCGCCGGTGCGTGGCACATCTTCTCTATGATGCGCTCCAGCGTGATGTGGCCCTGATGGTACAGCTCCAGCATCACATTCAGCGAGTGCTGTACGAGAGGCAGGCCGGCAGGGGCGGAGAGGTATGGTTTGGCCTTCTCCTCGGCGGTGTGCGGGGCGTGATCTGTGGCTATGATGTCTATACGATCATCCAGCAGTGCCCGCAGTACGGCTTCTTTATTCTTCTTCTCCTTGATAGCAGGGTTACACTTGATCTTATTGCCCAGGCGGGCGTAGTCTGAGGCGTCAAACCACAGGTGGTGCACGCAGGCCTCGGCTGTGATACGCTTATCGCGCAGCGGTGTTTTATTTTCAAAGAGATCTGTCTCTATGGCTGTAGAGATATGCAGGATATGCAGGCGGGTGTTATATTTCTTTGCTAGCGAGATAGCAAAGGACGACGACTTGTAGCAGGCCTCTTCATTGCGTATGATGGGGTGGAATGAGGCATCCATCCGGTCGCCGTACTCCTCCTGGTAGCGTGCGGCATTGGCCTTGATCGTGGCTTCATCTTCGCAGTGAGTGGCTATGAGCAGCTTTGCTTCAGAAAATATCTGCTCCAGCACAGACGCATTGTCTACCAGCATGCTGCCGGTGCTGCTGCCCATAAATATCTTGATACCGCAGATATCCCTCAGATCCTTTGCCCGCTGCTCGCGGTCTACGGCTATCACTTCATCAAAGTTGTCATTGCTCACGCCCATGAAGAAGGAGTAGTTGGCCAGTGACGTGGTGCGTCCTATCTCGTACTTCTGCTCCAGCAGCTCGCGGCTGAGCGCCGGGGGATTGGTATTGGGCATCTCCATAAAGGAGGTGGTGCCGCCTGCCACTGCAGCGCGCGCCTCAGTGTAGATATTGGCCTTGTGCGTGAGGCCCGGCTCGCGAAAGTGTACCTGATCGTCTATGATACCGGGCATGAGGTGCAGGCCCTCGGCATTGATCTCATTGACCTTATACTTCACGTCAAACGATGGGTCTATGCGCTCTATGCGGCCACTGCGCACCAGCACATCTCCGGCGGTGATACGGCCCTCATTGATGATCGCTGCGTTCTTTATGATATGATCTGCCACTGCTTGGTTTTTGTGGCGCAAACTTAGGTAATAATCGGCGGTATCGGCATCCTTTTATCCATAAAACGTATGGCCCGCGCGCAGTAGGGACAGGTCGCGACCTGTCCCTACAAAGACGGTCATATTCATCAATAAAAAAAGCCGCAAGCGGTGATCGCCTGCGGCCTGATTTTGATATACGTATGTTTACCTGTTATTCCTTGATATTGATCTCCACGCGGCGGTTGGCGGTGCGGCCTGCGGTAGTGTTGTTTTCTGCTACAGGGCGGTATGGGCCATAGCCGGTGGCGGTGAGGCGGGTGCCTGCCACTCCATGCTCGGTCAGGTAGTTCATCACTGCTGTAGCACGTTTGTTAGACAGGTCCAGGTTAGCCTTTTCAGAGCCTACATTGTCTGTATGGCCGTCTATGGCTACCTTCAGAAACTCATACTCTCTCAGGATAGCCACCACGGAGTCCAGTTGCTTATAAGATGCTTTCTTGATCACATCGCTCCCGGTTTCAAAGAGGACATTCTTAGCCGCAAAGCTCAGCTTCTGCTGTACTTCTGCTTTCTTCTCAGCCGGCAGTGCAGCCTGAGGGCAGCCGTTGTTTGACGCCAGCCCAAAGATATTAGGGCACTTGTCCTCGCGATCCAGTATGCCGTCACCATCAGAGTCAGGGCAGCCACCGTTGGCAGCAGTTCCCTTGTCATCCGGGCACTTGTCATCTGCGTCCTTTACTCCATCGCCATCGCGGTCAGGGCATCCCTGTGCAGTGGCCACACCGGCTATGGTAGGGCACTGGTCGTCCTTGTCTATTATGCCGTCGCCATCTTTGTCAGGGCAGCCTTTGCTGGCGGCCGGTCCGGCCTGGGCAGGGCAGGCGTCATCAGCGTCAGTGATACCATCGCCATCTGTATCCGGACAGCCCAGAAACTGTACCGTACCAGCCACAGTAGGGCAGGCATCATCCTTGTCTACTATGCCATCGCCATCGGTATCAGGGCAGCCTTTATGGTCCTTGGAGCCGGGTACTGTAGGGCACTCGTCCTCCGTGTCTGGTATGCCGTCTTTGTCGGTATCCTTGCCCTTGCCCACTCTGGCCATGATACCAAATGAGTGGTGCATGAAGCTAGGGCGCGGATCATTGGCATGAGGCGAGACTTTGCCGTGAGGCATATAGTCATACTGGGTCTGGATGAAGAAGCCGAAGTTCTTGATCACCCACAGATTGAGACCCGCGCCAAAGTTGAGGCTGCCACGCACATTGCCCCACTTATTGAGGCCGCCACCTACGAGAAAGTAGGGGTCAAACCAGCTTTTTTCTTTCAGGATATAGCCGTTGGCAAAGCTATACTTCACATCTACTCCCCACTGCAGGAAGAATTTAGTGTCAGTAGAGTCGTAGCGCTGCGCAGAGCCGAGGCTGAGCTGCCAGCCCAGAGAAAAGCCCTTGCCCATGTAGCCAAACATTTTGATCTGAGAGAGCGCGGGGATCACGTTCCAGTTTTTGTAATAGTTCTTTTTGTCATCGCCAAATGTCATGTTGGGACCGTGGGCACCGAGGCCGAGCAGGATAGGGTTTTCCTTATTCTGCGCACGCGAGACCACCATACAGAGCATTAAAACGATCGTGAGGAGAGTGTTGAGTTGTTTCATACGGATGTATTTGGTTTGCGAAACTAGGACACAATAAAAATACCACAGTTCCAGTCATATACCAAAGATTTATCAACATAAAGGCAATTGATAATTGACAATGTATAATTTACAATAGGCAATTGACAATTGATAATGAATAATGGACAACGAAAGGCGATACAGTTTTACCGCCTGCGCCGTTATCAATTATCCATTGTTAATTGTCAATTATCCCTCTCACCTTTCCGATTTCCAGCCCAAAATATCATTGTCCGGACGCGGGCTGCCGCACATCTTTGCTGGCGCAATGAGGACACGGTCTCGAGACACCATCACCTCCCGCATATTTTTAAATCAACATTTCTAACTCATCCAAATCATGAAAAAACTCCTGGTAATGGCCGCAGCAGTAGCCCTGCTCACCTCCTGCGCGCCCAAGATCGAACAAAAGACCCTCAACACCGGCGGCTTTGCCGATGCACCTATCACACTGGATGTGCCGGACGACTGGCAGACGCCTACCGACCTGGAGACCTCAGCCCGCTTTAGCAAGCACAAGGGCGAGGGCGACTTTATCATAGAATACCTCAAGATGGACCAGTGCAAGCTGGACGCTGCCCTGCTCAAATCTACCACACTGGAAAACGCTGACTACGAGGGTGCAAAGGTGACCGAAGAGTTTCAGCTCAAAAATGGTATCGGTATCAAGCTGGACAAGCCTGCTGCCGATGGCAAGGGCACTGAGAAGCACTTTGTGATGCTGGTACAGGCCCGGGGCAAGTGCTATATGATACACAATAACCCATACTACGATACCAAGTACGCGGCCTACGATGCCGAGAAGACTATCATAGAGTCTATCCGGTAGGATGGGTTCTGAATGTTGAGACAGCCCCTGCGCCTCGCGGCCGGGGGCTCGTTTCGTTTGTAAAGGTGTTTCAACGTTTCAGGTGTTCCACTCAGATGGAACAAGTGGAACACTATGGAACAGTGGAACGGTAAAATGGAACAGGTGGAACACTTTGGAACAGTGGAACGGTAAATGGAACAGGTGAAACACTTTGGAACAGTGGAACGGTAAATGGAACAGGTGGAACTGAATGGAACAGTTGGAACACCTGAAACAAGTGAAACACTTTGATACAAAAGAATCCGGATATCTAAATATATCAGGTGATAATGCTATCGTTAAGAAACAACTGATCATAGCTGTGTGCTAGTGTATATATCATGGTTTGTATAGCTTATAGAGATATTTATCTGGATATATAGTCTTTGATACTATTCTGATAAGACTAAAAAATAATAATGGTCACTGATACCATGACAGGTAGTGTGCGTTCCACTGTTCCACTGTTCCATTCTGTTCCACTTACCCTGAAACGGTGGAACACTATGGAACACCTGATACAAGGACGAGTTCAGAAATTATATAAACCATGAATTAATGCTGTGAAATCCATTACCAATATGAATAAGCCGTCCTATATAATGTGCGTTCCACTGTTCCATTCTGTTCCACTTCCCCTGAAACGGTGGAACACTATGGAACAGAGTGAAACACTTTGAAACAGTGGTACACCCCGCGTTTGCCGCCAGGCCAATCCGTAATTCCGTAATTCTGTAAATCCCCTAAAACCACTCCCGGTACCCGCACAGTCCCTGCAATCCTCCCGTGTGTATCGCTATGATCCTCGTCCCTCTGGGGAAATAACCCTTGCCGATCATATCATAGAGGCCCATGAGCATCTTGCCGGTATAGACAGGTTCCAGCTGCACGAGGTGGTCCAGCTTAAACTTCTTGATGAAATCTATCAGCTCCGGCGTGACCCGCGCATAGCCACCACAGTGATAGTCTGAGGTGATATGCCAGTTGCTAAACTGCTGCTCTGTATAGTCTGAGACCAGCTGCGTGATGGCAGGGGTGAGGGTGTCCTTGCCCTTCAGCGCGGAGAAGCCTATCGCTTTGCGTTTG
>CAZNDJ010000086.1:0-14815 GCA_964571705.1 uncultured Chitinophagaceae bacterium | reverse complement strand
TACAACGGGCAGCTGCTCGGTGAGCAAGATAGGCCTAGGTGGAACCCGGTGACGCCGTACGGTATGGTGTTCGTACCATCAGGTGTCCTCCACATTGGCCCGAGCGATCAGGACGTGAATATCGCCCATGTAGCCAAGGCTAAGCAGGTCTCCATAGTTGGCTTTTATATGGATGACACAGAGATCACAAATAACGAATACCGCCAGTTTGTAAACTACGTGCGTGACTCCGTAGCGCACGTCATGCTGGAGCATACCAAAGAGGATGCCAATAGCGGCAAATCCCAGATCGATTGGAATCAGAAGATCGACTGGAAGAAAACTGAAGGTAATGAGCAGCTCGAAGAGATCTTTGTGCCTGAGGCGCAGCGCTTCTGGGGTATCAAGGAGATCGACGTCAATAAGCTCTGGTATGTCTATGACTGGATAGACTTCAAGGAAGCTGCCAAGTCAAAGAACCGTAATACAGAGCGTAGCAAGTACATCCGCCATGAAAAGTGCCAGGTTTATCCGGATACGCTGGTATGGGTACGTGACTTCACATATTCTTACAACGAGCCAATGACTCGCAACTACTTCCACCACCCTGCGTTTGACGACTATCCTGTAGTAGGCGTGACCTGGCCTCAGGCTAATGCATTCTGCGCATGGAGGACCCGCCTCTGGATGGACTACAATACAGTACGCGGTATCCCTCTGATGGATAACTTCCGTCTGCCTACAGAAGGTGAGTGGGAATATGCAGCACGCGGTGGCAAGAAACTCGCTCCATACCCATGGGGTGGCCCATATGTGCGCAACTCAAAGGGCTGCGTACTCGCAAACTTCAAGCCTGGCCGTGGCAACTATCCTGAGGATGGTGGCTTCTACACTGTACGTGCAGACGCATACTGGCCAAACGACTACGGTCTGTACAACATGGCTGGCAACGCTGCTGAGTGGACTTCATCCGCTTACTATGAGAATGCTTACTCCTTTATCCATGACCTGAACCCTGATATCCGCTATGACGCTGACAAGGCAGAGTCTGAGACCCTGAAGCGTAAAGTGATCCGCGGTGGCTCATGGAAGGATATCGGCTACTACATAGAGACCGGTACACGCCACTGGGAGTATGCAGACTCGGCTAAGTCTTATGTAGGATTCCGCTGTATCACTACATTCCTCGGCAGGGATATCTCTGACCACTAAAATAGTAGTACAGATTATTTCAGATAAAAAAGTGACTTTTAGTTACCAATAAGGTTTTCATATTATCAACCATATCAATCTTTCAAATTAACCCTCAAAAAATCGAAAAAATGGCTGGACAAAACAAATCTTTCTTCCTCACCAAAAGCGGTAAGACAATTCTCAACTATGCATACTCTGGCGGTGCGGCAGTCGTAATCATGGGTGCTCTCTTCAAGATCATGCACTGGCCAGGTGCCAACCAAATGCTGATCGCAGGTATGGGTACTGAGGTTGTGATCTTCCTCATCTCTGCTTTCGAGCCTCAGTTTGATACGCATCTGGAGTATGAGTGGGAGAGGGTATATCCTCAGCTCCTCTCTACTGAGCCTATAGCCATCAAGTCTGACAAGCCTATCACTCAGCAGCTCGACAAGATGCTCTCTGACGCAAAGGTAGGTCCGGATCTGATCAATAGCCTGGGCAAGGGTCTCTCCAGCCTCGCTGACAGCACTGGCAAACTGAATGACCTCACTGAAGCTTCTGTAGCTGTAAATGACTTTGCTAAGAATGCTAAGAGCGCTTCTGGTAATATCGTAAACTTCGCTTCTGCTGCCGCTACTGCTACAAATGCTGTAGGCGAAATAGGCAAGGGTGCTGAGAATACTAAGCAGTACCATGAGCAAGTACAAAACATGGTGAAGAACCTCGGCCAGCTCAACACTATCTATGAGCTCGAGCTCCAGGATTCAAACAACCACCTGAAGGCAATGAACAAGTTCTTTGGCAACCTGAATAATGCTGCTCAGGCCCTGTCTGAGACAGCTACAGATGCTACTAAGTACAAAGAGCAACTCGCTACGCTGAATAAGAACCTGACAGCGCTGAACAATGTATATGGCAACATGCTTTCTGCAATGAGGGCTACAAACGCATAATTAAATTTTAAGTAAACATTCGTTTAACCCTTTAAACTGATAATAAAAAATGGCAGGAGGTAAACTAACGCCACGGCAGAAGATGATCAACATGATGTACCTCGTGTTGACCGCGCTTCTCGCCATGAACGTTTCTGCAGAGATCTTGAACGCCTTTAAAACCGTGAATGGCTCTATCACCAACTCAAACGGTATGATAGACACCAAAAACGAAAAGGTGGTGAAAGGACTCGAGGCAGAAAGGAAAAATCAACCTGAAAAGGTAGCAGAGCTGATGAAGCTCGTAGATGAGATCAAAGCAAAGTCTAATGCGACAGCTGACTATATCGAAGGCCTGAAAAAGGAACTCAATAAGGCTGAAAGTGATGCTGACCTTGAGGTAGGCACACACCTCCTTGCTGAAGGCAAGGATGGAGAGCTGCTCAAGTCTAAGCTGGAGGGCTATTCATCTGATATCACTAAGATCATGACCAAGTATCCGCTGCCATCAGCCATACCTGTAGACGTGACTCCTCCTAAGTCTGAGGAGAGCGGCCAGAAACTGGAATGGAGGCAAGCTTACTTTCACATGGTGCCTAAGGTAGCAGCTCTGACCATCCTTAATAAATTTGAAAATGACGTAAAGACTACCGAAGCTATGTGCCTCGATCGTCTGGCCAAAGAGGCTGTGTCTGTAGAGGTAACCCTCGACAAATTCGAGCCACTCGTGAGCGCAAAGTCTTCTTATGTACTCGTAGGTGACAAGTATGAGGCTACTATCGGTCTCGGTGCTTACAGCACCGCCATTGTCCCTGAGGTTTACGTAGGTGGTAGCCGCGTAGAGGTAAAGGACGGCAAAGCTACATATACTGTGAATGCAAATTCTGCAGGCAGCTTCACTGTACCTACTCTCGTGAAGATCCCTAAGAGGTCTGGTGGCTTTGAAGAGGCCAAGGGCGAGCTGAAGTACGAGGTAGGTGTACCTGCTGGTGCTGCAGTCATGCTCGACAAGATGAACGTGGTTTATATCGGTGTAGACAACCCTATCACTGTATCTTCTGGCTCTGGTGCTGAAAAGACCAGCGTAATACCATCAGGTGGTGGTATCACTGTGGCCAAGGGCGCGGGTCCGGGCAAGTATGTCGTAAAGGCTACTACACCTGATCTGAAGGCAAACCTGAAGGTAGCTGTGACTGGTGGCAAGGCGACTGACTTCCCTATCCGTGTCAAGAGAATACCAGATCCGGTACCTACCCTCGGCGGCAAGCTGCGTGGTGGCAATGCCCAGCCAGGTACTATCAAGGCACAGACAGGCATCGTACCAGTACTGGACAACTTCGACTTTGAGGCTCGCTTCAATGTAGAAAGCTATGACATGGTTTACGCTTCTAAGGGTGAGATCTTCCGTGCTACTGCATCAGGTCCGCTCTTCAGCGCTCAGATGCAGCAGTTCATCAGCCGTGCCAAGCCTAAGGATGTCCTCTACCTGGAGGAGATCAAGGTACGTGGTCCGGACGGCACGCCGCGCAAGATCGGCCAGCTCGTATTTACTATCCAATAAACAAGAAACAAGCAAAGCAAGCATATATGTTCAAAGCAGGAAAAATACTGGCAGCCGTGGGGCTGATGCTCTCTGCCGGCGCTGCCTTCGCACAGGAGCCACTGGATGGTGCCTATCAGAAGACGGTGACCAAGGAGAAAGAGATCATCCCATATGACTATCTGCGGGAGGCTGATATCTTCTGGCAGAAGCGTATCTGGAGAGTGATAGATACACGTGAGAAAATGAACCTCCCGTTTGCCTATCCTCAGCAGCCACTCATTGAGATCATACACACAGCTGCCAAGAATGGCGAGCTGACAGTATATGACAACTCAGTAGAGAATGGTGACCAGTTTAAGGCAGTACTCAGCGTAGACGATGTCAAAAAGATCGGCTCTAAGGAAGATACCATCACCAGCATCAACCCTGTGACCCTCGAAGAGGAGACCAAGGTGGTGAAGAATGAGCTTACCTGGGATCGCGTATCTAAGTTCCGTCTGAAGGAAGACTGGCTGTTTGATGAGGAGACATCTACTATGATGTGCCGTATCATCGGTCTGGCTCCGGTCATGGAGGACAAGGATGCCGATGGCAACTATCGTGGTGACCTCGTGATGTACTGGTGCTACTATCCTGACCTGCGTCCGATACTCGCTAAGTATGAGGTGTATAACCCTAAAAATGATGCTGTACGTATCAGCTGGGAGGACCTCTTTGAGGCACGTATGTTTGAGAGCTATATCTACAAAGAGTCAAACGTGTATGACCGCCAGATCAAGGAGTACGCTACAGGTGTAGACCTCCTGCTGGAGTCTGACCGTATCAAAAATGATATGTTCGTATTCGAGCACGATCTCTGGAACTATTAATATCCAAACAAGAGATACCAGAAAAGGGGAGCATACGCTCCCCTTTTTCTTTTCAGCCCCCTCCGGAAAAAAGGACAATACACACTACCCGTTCACAAGCGCGTTTAATTAATACCCCCTTTTCTCTCAATTTTGAAGCAATGTTTGACAAGCTAAAGTCTTTCCTCTTAAAGTTCCCCGCGCTCTTCCGCAATGTCTTCTTCCTGTCGGCAGTAGCCTTTGCCGTATGGATGTTCTTCTTTGATGAGAATAATATGCTCGTCCAGTATCACCGCAGGCACCAGCTATCCGACCTGAGCCGCAAGGCCCGGTACTATCAGCAGGAGATAGCTAAAGTAGATGAGCAGATAGATCAGCTCACTACCAATAGTGCCACACAGGAGCGCTATGCCCGCGAGAACTACATGATGAAAAGGGACAGCGAAGATGTCTTTGTGATCGTGGAGAGGTAGGATCTCATAAGAGATTGGCATTATTTTATTTACACACAAGGACGGGCACAATGGCCGTTTCAGCCGATCTTATTTCCTTGCTATGGCTATTATGCCTTTATTTACACCCACAAATCTAAATCAGCATCGTATAGATGAGTCTTAGTCTCAACCATCTCAAGACCCTGGAGTCCGAGGCGATCTACGTGATCCGCGAGGCGGCTGCCCAGTTTCAGAATCCATGTATCCTTTTCAGCGGTGGCAAAGATTCCATCGCTGTCACCTATCTGGCGAAAAAAGCCTTTTATCCCGCACCGATACCGTTTCCATTAGTGCATGTAGATACGGGGCATAACTTCCCGGAGACCATAGCCTACCGCGATCAGCTGGTGGCTAAACTGGGTGTGCGCCTCATAGTAGGCTCTGTACAGGAGTCTATAGACAAGGCACGCGTAGCAGAGGAGAAGGGTTTCAATGCCTCCCGCATCCGCCTGCAGACTACCACGCTGCTGGATACCATAGAGGAGTTCAAATTTGATTGCGCTCTCGGCGGTGCGCGTCGCGACGAGGAGAAAGCCCGCGCCAAAGAACGCTTCTTCTCACACCGTGATGAGTTTGGCCAATGGGACCCAAAGAACCAGCGCCCCGAGCTGTGGAACCTCTTCAACGGCCGCAAGCACGTAGGCGAGCACTTCCGCGTATTCCCTATCTCAAACTGGACAGAACTGGATGTATGGCAATACATGGCTATGGAAGGCATTGATCTGCCTACGCTCTATTTTGCTCATAAGCGTAAAGTATTCGAGCGTGACGGCGTACTCCTGGCAGAGAGTGAGCATATCCCTATGAAGCCACACGAAAAGCCCCAGGAGCGCATGATACGCTTCCGGACCATCGGTGATATCACCTCTACTGGTGCCACCGTGAGCGAAGCCGCGACCATAGATGAGATCATACAGGAGGTGGCGTCTACCCGCATCACTGAGCGCGGTGGCCGTGCAGATGACAAGCGCAGCGAGACCAGCATGGAGGACCGCAAAAAGGAAGGATATTTTTAAGAAAAATGAATAGTATAAAAGTAAAGTGAGAATTGTATTCATCTCACTACGCAATACCCACTACTCAATACTGATAAACAGATGTTCGACAGCAATAGTTATCTCAATATGGAGCTGATGCGCTTCACTACCGCAGGCAGTGTAGACGATGGCAAATCAACCCTCATCGGCCGGCTGCTCTATGACAGCAAATCTATTTTCGAAGACCAGCTTGAAAGCATCAAGGCCACGAGTGAAAGGAGAGGAGAGAATTACGTCAACCTTGCACTCCTCACCGACGGCCTTCGCGCCGAGCGCGAGCAGGGCATCACGATAGATGTGGCCTATCGCTACTTCTCTACTCCCAAGAGAAAATTTATCATAGCAGACACACCCGGCCATATACAGTACACACGCAATATGGTGACCGGCGCCTCTACTGCCAATCTGGCCATCATACTCGTGGATGCGCGCAATGGTGTAGTGGAGCAGACCCGCCGCCACTCGCTCATTGCATCATTGCTAGGCATACCGCACATCGCAGTTTGCATCAATAAGATGGATCTCGTAGACTACTCACAGGAGCAGTATGACAAGATAGTGAAGGACTACCGTGACTTCGCTGCCAGGCTCAAGGTCAAGGATATCCACTTCCTGCCCATATCTGCACTGCACGGCGACAATGTCGTGACCCGCTCCACAAAGATGTCATGGTATGAAGGAGTGACACTCCTCTACCTGCTCGAGACAGTGCACATAGCAGGAGATACCAATCATATTGATGCACGCTTTCCCGTGCAGTATGTGATCCGGCCATACAATGATGAGTTTCACGACTATCGGGGCTATGCAGGCCGTCTATCTGGCGGCGTACTCAGGCCTGGAGATAAAGTGACAGTATTGCCATCGGGCTTTCAGACTACCATTCAAGCCATAGAGCTGGACGGCAAGCAGATCGAGGAGGCCTTTGCACCCATGTCTGTCACCATCTTGCTCAAAGATGATATAGATATCAGCCGCGGCGATATGATCGTGCGGGATAATAACAAGCCGCAGGTAGAGCAGGATATAGAGGCCATGATCTGCTGGCTCGGAGACCAGCCCCTGCGCCCCAATGGCAAATATGCGCTCAAGCATACCACCCGTGACGCACGCGCAGTAGTGAAGGATATCAAATACAAACTCGACATCAGCACGCTACACCGCATCACAGAGAATCCTGAGATAGCGGCCAATGATATAGCACGGATCACCGTACGCACTACCGCTCCGCTCATGTATGACCCATATACGCGCAATCGGGAGACGGGATCATTCATCCTCATAGATGAAGGCACCAATGTGACAGTAGGCGCCGGTATCATACTGGATTGATCTCATTTTGTATCTTTAGATAAATACTAAAACATGAAAGAAAAGACCGTAGCAGAGCTCAAGGCAATGATGGATAAAGGCGAAGATTTTCAGCTCATAGACGTCCGTGAGCCACATGAGGCAGATATCTGCCAGATAGGCGGCACACTCATACCGATGAATACTGTGCCTGACCACCTAGATGAGATAGCGAAGGATAAACCCGTAATCATTCACTGCCGCAGCGGAGCACGTAGCGGCCGCATAGTAGAGTACCTGGAGGCTCAGGGCTATGACAATCTCTATAACCTCAAAGGCGGCATCCTGGCCTGGGCAGATGAGATAGACTCCGGCATGGCTAAGTACTAAATAGAATAGATCAGATAGATAGCCCGGCTCGTCCGGGCTATTGTTTTATTGTATCATTACAAAAACGGTTGGTAATTATCTTCTGTCACGCCTGTCTCTAGTATGTCTGCAGGAGGCAGCATACCATAATCTTTATGAATGGATCTCTTCCTGCCAGTGAGCGGAAAGGTTATATCCCATACAGATTTGTCCTCTTGGTTGTCCACGTCAAATTGCATTGTCTTGATCCATTTGCCATGATCATACATCAGCCTGCCACCACTACCCGCACCATTCGCTAGGTAGAAGTACGTTATCTGTTTTTTACTGATATAGAAGGTGGGATTCGGCAGGTATGACAAAACTGTATCTACAGCGTATTTCTTTCTTTGGGGCAGATAGGTATATACTACGGCTCCGTTTTTTATACCTGTACCACAGCCATAGTAAAAACCTAGCACGTAGTCCTTGTACCCATCATAGTTTACATCCACCAGTGTGTCGTACATACTTCCGGTAGGTGAGTACTCGTAGTCTACTTGTGACTTGATAAATCGCAGCTGACCCTCGGGAGTACTCGTATCTATAGGTGTGGATTCTATACTGTCTCCCACCGGGACATCGATAGTATCTTCAGACATATATGCTGCAAATTCAGTTGCCGCTTTCGCTTCGTAGGTCGTAGCTGTGTGTATGCACGTAGAAATTGAATAGTGGCATACTATCGCTAAAATCAAACCCGTGATCCCGGCTAGCCGAAACTTTCCCATCATTCAAAACTATCGTTAATAAACATTCTCATGGCCTATCCGGATTCTATAAGCTTGCATTTCTATGTCTCTATGTGTTCTATGTGGGCAAAACTGTATTCTGGATCATGTTCAAAGTACTGCTACTCCTCTTCCTCAAAATGTGCCGGTCCTTCATCCAGCTCTTTTTTCCGCTGCGAGTTTTCCCTGTTCACCTCTTTCTGCGTTTCTGCCTGCACATCGCGATTGCGCTTCACATTGCCCATATCCATACCACGCGCCAGCATGATCTTGCCCGTACCGTATTTATTCTTCACGTTGTCTATCGCAGAGTAGAGTTTTGTTTCTTCCTCTTTGTCATCAAAGAGGGAATACTGCGTACCAGTGTAGATCAGGCTGCTAAAGCGCACACCTATCAGACGTACGGGCCGTCCCTTTTCATATAGCTGGTGAAAGAGTTTGGTCGCCTCCTCTATCAGGTACTTTGACGAGAGTGAGTAGTCTACAGTATGCTGCCGCGAGGTCGTCACAAAGCCTTCGTATCGTATCTTCACTGTCACGCAGCCCGTCATACGGTTTAGCTTGCGCAGATCGTATGACAGCTTCTCTGTGAGTACAAAGAGTACCGATAGCAGAAATTCATCATCAGCGCTATCACTATCAAAGGTACGCTCTACAGACACAGATTTTTCCTCGCGGAAGTTTGACACCGGCGAGTCGCTGTGCCCCCGTGCACGGTTCCACAGCGCTATGCCCGTCTTTCCATAGACATTCATCAGGCTCTCTATCGTCATCTGGCGCAGATCGTAGATAGTATGGATGCCCATCTTATTGAGAGACTCTTCCAGCTTTTCTCCTACAAAGGGTATCTTGCCCACCGGCTTCGGATCCAGAAACTCCTGCTCCTTTCCCCGCTCTATCATCAGCTGCCCGTTCGGCTTCGCATCGTTGGTCGCCATCTTGGCCAGCATTTTATTGATAGATAGCCCAAAGGAGATTGGCAGCCCTGTCTCACGGATGATCCGCTGCCGCAGCTCAGATGCCCAGCGGTACGCACCAAAGTACTTGTCCATTCCCGTCAGGTCTATATAAAACTCATCAATAGAGGCTTTCTCAAAGAGGGGGGCGGCATCAGCTATGATCTGCGTCACACGCCGGGAGTAGTCAGAGTAGGCCGCATAGTCCCCCGGCAGAAAGATGCCATGTGGGCATAGCTTATGCGCCTGTCCGCCAGGCATGGCAGAGTGTACACCATAGCGCCGGGCCTCATAGCTGCAGGAGCTCACCACGCCCCGCGCACCCACGCCACCCACTATCACGGGCTTGCCATTCAGAGATGGATCCTTCATACGCTCTACAGATACGAAGAACGAATCCAGGTCCATATGCATGATCGTACGCACGTCGGACATTTGATTAGTTATTGCGTTTAAAATTAGTATTTTGTTACTAAAAAATTTAGCTTTGTACAAAATACTGCGTAATGGATTTCATTCATACCAATATCAAATTTCTGCGCAAGCAGAAAGGCTGGACTCAAGAGCAGCTTGCTACAGAGCTTAATATTAAGCGCTCCCTCATAGGCTCGTATGAAGAGGGCCGTGCCAAGCCAAACTATGAAGTGCTGGCAGACATCGGCAAGGCGTTCAAGCACTCCATTGATAATCTCATTACACGCGACCTGCGCCTCACTGAGAAAGTGCCCATCTTCTCCACGGAGCAGATGGACGAGGCCAGCAAGAACCTGCGCGTCCTGGCTATCACCGTAGACAAGGAGGACAAAGAGAACATCGAGATGGTCCCCGTCAAAGCAGCCGCTGGCTATCTCAATGGCTACGGAGATCCTACCTTCCTCAAGGAGCTGAACCGCTTCCGCCTGCCATTTCTGCCCGTAGGCACCTATCGCGCTTTTGAGATCAAGGGTGACTCCATGCTACCTATGCTCCCCGGCTCTATAGTAGTGGGCGAGTATGTAGACAACTGGAGAAATATAAAAGACGGCAATACTTATGTCGTGCTATCAAAGAATGAAGGCATAGTGTACAAGCGCATCTTCAATCAGGTAGAGGAAAACGGCACACTGGTACTTCGCTCTGACAATACAGCCTACCCGGCATACTCTATCAAGATCGATGAAGTGCTCGAGGTCTGGAAAGCCGTCCTCCACATCAGCCACATGAATAAGGGCAACGAGCTCTCCTATCAGAATATCCTCCATCTCATGCAGGAGCTCAAAAAGGACGTAGACGAGCTGAAAGGCAACTAGAAGTAATTGCATTTAAAGTCTCCCTCTAGGTCGCAGTTCCCGATATAGTCGGGAGAGATGTAGAGGGTAGGCTGTTTCAAAATAAAACAGCATTTGCGAGAGAAATTCCAATGTAGAAATATCAGCGCTATTTCTCGAAGCAATCTTCTACTTTTTAAAAGAATCTACCTAAATAGTCTATCGCCGCATCAATACTGTATTAAAGTCTGCCTTAGAAAGATTTAGAGGGAAGCAGTTTTTGTGTTCTATATGGTTAAAAATTATTCTGTATTAAGGTTCCTCTGCTTCAGAAGAGGGATGTAGAAAAAGATCATGACACACCAAAGTTACCTCGACTCACCTCTCGGCCCCGTGCTCATCACAGGAGATGAGGTAGCTATTCACGCTGTGTCTATCAGAGATAGCCGCGAGCCTATAGAGGACAGAGAGTCTACACCCATTCGCCAGTGCAAGCAGCAACTACAAGAGTACTTTGACGGCAAGAGGAAAATCTTTGACCTGCCGCTCGCGCCGGTGGGTACACCCTTCCAGCAGAAAGTCTGGCAGCAGCTCACCACCATTCCCTACGGACAGACTATCACCTATATGCAGCTAGCCAAAGCCCTCGGGGATCCCAAATGTATCCGCGCTGCCGGCACCGCCAATGGTAAGAACAAACTCTGGATCATAGTACCCTGCCACCGCGTAGTAGGCACCGATGGCAAACTGGTAGGCTACGCCGGCGGCCTCCACCGCAAAAAATGGCTCCTCGATCACGAGTCTCGTATGAGTGGGGCACTTACTTTGGGGCTATAACGAGAAGCCCGGGACTAATTCTGGCAATTCTCAAATTCTATAAATTCTGATTCTGACAGTACCCAACAAAAAAAGGATGCCTCCCGACATCCTTTCTCTTAATATTATCCCAGTCAGTATTACTCCGACTTAGTGAATTTCCTTGTAGCGATCACTTTGCCGCTATCAGAGATGCGGGCGATATAGAGACCGGCATCCAGGTTAGACAGGTCTATATCTTTATCTGCACGCACAGCGCCTGTATATACGCGGCTACCCAGCAGATTGTAAATGTCTATCTGACCATTGTCCAGTGTACCCGGTATAGACAGGTGCGCCATATCGCGTACAGGGTTAGGATAGAGTTCTATTTTCCCAGCCTCTATAGATGAGATACCAGTGGCAGGGCAGGTCACGCTCTGGCTCAGGCGCGCAGTGTATGGTATGGTCAGTACGGTACCAGCGCTGTCAGCTGCATCCCAGAGGCGCAGGATAGCATGTCCGGAGCCTGCAGTGCAGTGGCCCAGTATTTCCAGCTTCATGATGCCACTTTCGCCTGCATTGAGGTTAAAGCCATGCACCACACCCAGGTTGAGTACATAGCAGAGATTTTTATCGCAAAAGCCAGGATATTCCCATGCACCCGGGCCGACAGATTCTATCACTGTCCAGTTGACCGTCATAGCAGCGTTGGTATTGTTATGGCAGTTTCCTATCAGGTCATTCTCATTGCTGGCAGAGGTCGTACCCACGTAGCTCACCGTATCATGGTCAAAGGTCAGCGTCTGCGCCTGGACTACAGTCAGGCCGGCAAAGAGTACAAAGGCAAGCGTAAAGAGTTTCTTCATCGTTTGGTATTTAAAAAAAAGAGGAGCAGCCTTATCGGGTGCTCCTCTGTAAGGTGTAGTAAAAGTACTCAAATTAATGAGCCACTACAAATCTTTTAACCGTTTTTTGGTTGTTGCTGGTTATCACTACGTTGTAGATACCTGCAGCGAGGTCGCTGATGTTGGCGTCTACCTTGTTGATACCCTGGCCATAGCTGCTGTTAGCTACCAGCTTCACAGTCTCGCCCAGTGTATTTACGATAGTGATATCAAATGCAGCTGACTCAGTCACACCGAGCTCTATGCTCAGGAGGTCGTTAGCCGGAGTAGGATATACATTTACAGTGTTCAGGTTAGTGATATCACGTACACCCACATTGTCATATGCATTGATATTGATCTGGTCTACAAACATATTGTCACCGTAGTCAGATGTAGCGCGGAAGCGCACCCATACATTGTTCTGGCCTGCATAGCTGGTCATATTGATAGTATCACCTACCCAGTCAGCTGCAGCTGTAGGATAGAAGCCTGGTACGTTACGCTGGTTGCTAGCTGGTACAGTAGCGAGGCCTGGACCATTCTCGGTCCATACAGTATTCCATGTGCCGCCGCAGTCTGTAGATACCTGTACGTCCAGTTGGTCGTTGGTAGTATTGTCATACTGGCTGTAAGCGTGCTTGAACGTCATGTATGCCTTGGTAGTACCTGTGAAGTTTGCCTTCTCCAGGTAGTAGTCACCTATGCCACCAGCTTGTACATTCCATGCCCAGAACCAGATGCTCTGATCATCATCAGAGCCGAGGTAGGTACGGTCAGGATCAGTACCCAGGTAGTTTTCTGTCAGGATAGGCACGTACCAGCTAGGGAACCAGATCTGGTCACCATTGGTAGCCTCATAGTTTTGAGGGAATACAGTGCTATCGATAAACGTCTGTACGATCGGAGCAGGATATGAAGTACCAAAGATCTGGTGCTGAGTCTTCACTGTATCAAAGATAGATACAGAGTAGTTGGTCAGACCATTTGGATTGCTCAGTACGAAAGTGATCGTAGGGTAGCCGTTGCCTACAGGTACAGCTATCGGACCGCCGTCTATCATCACAGTAGCGCCTGGTTGGATAGGAGTGCTGTAAGTGAAGTTGTGCAGGCTGGTCGCACCTGAGAGCACGTTTACATTCAGGCTATTGATGGTCACGTTACCTGTGTTGATCACAGTCACATAGGCACCGATAGATGACGTAGTCGTGTTAGTACATGAGATATCTGGCACAGAGTCGTGGTCAGCTACCATTTCTACCAGGTTGGTAGGAGCTACCAGCTGGCTGATGCCAGACTGCTTGATGTCCTTATTGTTGTCGTCCTGTACCCATGCTACGAAGCGCAGCTGAGCCTTAGAGCGTACGAAGTTAGGGATCTTCACCGCAAAACGGAAAGTATCCGTACGGCCTGCCAGCAGCGTATCTACCAGCTGAGAGCCCGCAGCATTAGGGTACATGCCCCTTACTACTTGCTCAAAGTGAGTTTCACCGTTGGTACCCGGAGCATTCACATAGTTCAGCTCGTTTTCTACCATCGCTACGCGGAATTTCAGACTGTTTGCCGTATTAGCGTGGAAGTTATCCGTAGTATTCAGTACTGCTACTGCATATACAGAGTCATTATTGGCTGAGTAGCTGTGAGTCACAGTGATGGCGCACGGAGACAGCTGCGTGCGGCGCTGTGTGAAGCTCGGCGAGTATGGCGTAGAGGCAGCAATACCGGCAGCAGTACCATATGAATTGCTCTCATAGTGGATAGACAGGGTGTCAAACCAGAATGGAACAAAGTTCTGTACGCTGTTGGTACCTGTGGTAGGACCCTGGATAGGAGAGTAGCCACCACCGTCCTGCCAGCCAGATGGTGCGAAGTTCACACCGTAGTAGGTCATACGGGTATTGGTCACAGTCTTGTAGGCATTGTAGATAGGGCCTGCAGACGGTATCGGGCTCTGATACGCGATGTGGATCAGGGAGTCCGTAGTGTGTGTCAGGAGGTACTTGTCCATATATGGATTGATACCCGCGCATGGACCGCAGTTTTCGCCCGTGAATTCCTCAAAGAGGACCACCCGCGGCGTAGACTGCGCACTCACAGTCAGCGAGGCAGAGAGAAGTGCGCCTGCGAAAAGCGCGTAGATTTTTTTCATTGCCGTTTAATTTTTGTTTTAAGTAAAGAATAACGTGACGTGAATATCACAATATTTTCCTGAAAGCAAGAAATTTAACGATAGGAAAATGATGGGTAAAAGGCATGTCCTCAAGTGTCTGTAAATCAATACACTGACAAACTGTTTGCCTTTCTGGACAGACCGGTAAAATGCCTGATTTTCAGGGTCTATTGCAGTACCTCGCGGAGCTTATCTTCCAGCTGGTCGCCGCGCAGGTTCTTGGCTATGATCTTGCCCTCCTTATCCAGCAGAAACTGCGCCGGTATAGAGTTGACACCATAGCTGCGGGCAGCGGCAGATTGCCAGCCTGCCGCTGGCGGTG
>CAZNDJ010000085.1:0-15168 GCA_964571705.1 uncultured Chitinophagaceae bacterium | reverse complement strand
TATGAGGTACGCAAACAGATCATCATACCTGATGAAACTGTATCGATCAATAAGGGAGGTATCCTGCCTATCGGCGAAGCCCGGGACAATTTCATATTTAAGGAGCTGACCAAGCTCGCCAAGCAATACAAGTTTTCGCTCTCCTCACCTATCCACTCTATACCAGAGGAGGCGCTAAACATGATCCTCTATGGCTCTAAGGAAGAAGTAGAGGAAGATGACGAGGCCATCGAGATACTGGACTTTGATGACCGCTGGTACACACTGGAGAAAGGAGGTCTGGCCGGCATGCTGAAGCGCTGCTTCAAATACACTACATCTGAGAGCATCCGCTCATGGGCAGAGGACTACATGGACAAAGTGACCTGCCACGAGTGCCATGGCACCCGCCGGGGCAAGGAGCCTCTCTGTTTTAAAATAGACAACCGCAACATAGGCGAGCTGGCAAACTGGGACCTGGATGTACTGGCAGACTGGTTTAGAGACCTGGAGAGCCGGATGAATGAGAAGCAGCGCACCATTGCACGTGACTTATTGAAAGAGATCCGGACACGTATCCAGTTTATACTCGACGTAGGCCTGGAGTACCTGACCCTGCACCGTCCGGCCAAAACGCTGAGCGGCGGCGAGGCACAGCGTATCCGTCTGGCCACACAGATAGGATCACAGCTCTCAGGCATCACCTACATACTGGATGAGCCGAGTATAGGCCTGCACCAGCGGGATAACAGGCAGCTGATACAAGCGCTCCGCAAACTAAGCGATGCACCTAACACAGTACTGGTAGTAGAGCATGACAAAGAGATCATGCTGGAGAGTGACTACATACTCGATATAGGTCCGGGTGCTGGCGAGCATGGAGGACGTATCATAGCACAGGGTACGCCCAAAGAGTTTGTCAAGCAGAAGTCTGTTACAGCACAATACCTGGCAGACAAGATCACCATCCCTGTGCCCAAGGAGCGCCGCAAAGGCAACGGCCACAATCTGGAGCTGAAAGGCGCTACGGGCAATAACCTCAAGAATATCTCTGTGAAGTTTCCATTAGGAACTTTCATCGGTGTGACAGGGGTATCTGGCAGTGGCAAGAGTACCCTGATCAATGAAACGCTCTACCCGATCTTATCCAAATACTTCTACCGCAGCAATCTAAAGCCATTGGCCTACAAAGAGATCAAGGGCCTGGAGCATATAGACAAGGTGATAGAAATAGACCAGACGCCTATAGGCAGGACCCCGCGCTCCAATCCGGTCACTTACATCAAAGTATTTGACGAGATCAGGAAGTTGTACGCCATGCTGCCGGAGGCCAAGATCCGTGGCTACGCGGCAGGCAGGTTCTCTTTTAACGTAAAAGGTGGCCGCTGCGAGGAGTGCCAAGGTGGAGGCATGAAGGTGATAGAGATGAACTTCCTGCCGGATGTAGAAGTGCTGTGTGAGAAATGCAACGGCAAACGCTACAACCGCGAAACACTGGAGGTACGCTACAAGGGCAAGTCTATAAATGACGTGCTCAATATGACCGTAGAGGACTCTCTGGAGTTTTTTGAGAGCATCCCATCTATCTATCCGAAGCTCAAAACGCTACACGATGTAGGCCTGGGCTATCTGAGGCTGGGCCAGTCATCTACCACGCTGAGTGGTGGTGAGGCACAGCGCGTGAAGCTCTCTGCTGAGCTGAGTAAGAAGGATACAGGCAAGACATTCTACATACTGGATGAACCGACCACAGGTTTGCACTTTCAGGATATCAAGATACTGCTCGATGTGCTAAACCGGCTGATAGACCGCGGCAATACGGTGCTCGTGATAGAGCACAATATGGATGTGATCAAAGTAGCCGACTACCTGATAGATATAGGCCTGGAGGGCGGCGCCAAGGGCGGTACAGTAGTAGCACAAGGTACACCTGAGCAGGTAGCTAAAAACAAGGAATCTCATACGGCGAAATTCCTCAGGGAAGAGCTACAGATAAAAGCTTAACGCTTTTAGAAGATCACCTTTTTGAGATGCTTGTAGTGCTTTTCGGGGTCTTTCTTGTCCCTGCGGGAAAAGCCGGGAGTGAGTTCTTTCTGCATTTCTCTGGCTACAAAGTCTCTGATCCTTGCCATGTCTTTTGATACAAAAGTGCCAAACGGCGGGTGCAGTTGTTTGTGCCCATTTTTGCTGTAAAACAATAGGCTGTCAGGATGAATGGTAAAGGTATAATAGCTGTAAAAGCTGGTGCCTGATTTAGCTTTTGCCGGTACAGGCCAGACCTGCGCTTGAGTGTTGACGAGGCAGCCCAGCTTCTCCTCATGCGGCACCAGCCATGGGCTGATAGTAGGACCGATATTGATAGACCGCTTGAAGACATACCGCTCATCGCGGAATATCACTTTGCTATCCCACCAGACATCGCGGTTTCGATCTGCCTCCGGCAGATCAATCTGCTTGGCACGATCTACTATGTCATAGGCCTCCTTTGTCTCTTTTTTTGACTTCACAGGCTCTAGTGAGGCTATCATTTTTTGTATCTCGTCTGAGGCGATCTCCGAGTAGGTGAGATTTTCGCGCTTTGTCAGGATGCGTAGGGCAATGTTACGACCGATGCGGGTACCGAGATAGTTTGAGTATGTATCCTCCGGAGTGAAGCAGGACTGGCGCTCATCAAATGTATAATTAGGCTGGTGATAGTGCCAGCTGGCTATCTCATGCCACTCCAGTCGCTCAAAGGCGATCTTCTGCGCCATAGTAGCAATATCATCCAGGGGAAGGGTACTGACCTTTTTTAAATCTAGACGTAGTTCGCCTCCTTCGTAAGGCAGGTCAAAGCCTTTGGGCTCGGTGATCATTTTGAAGGTCAGGAATACCGCCCAGTCTGCCGCAGCTCTCATATGCGAGAAGTCGATGAAGCCACCACGACAGGTATATAGCGCCCCGTTCTTTTCCTTGATGTCCGGTTTGCCAAAGGAATGCTCGCCGTAGTTATTGGGTTCTACAAAATCCGTGATGGGGAATAAAGGAACAGTGAAAAAAGACAGGCCGTATCCAAACTGGGAGAAATTACGGCGCTTCTTGCCTTCCGGGTCAGTGAGTTGCTCTGAAAAGTGGGCTTTGATATACTCAGCATTAGACTCTTTCACTCCCTGCGTATCTGTCGAAGCATGTGATACCAAAGGCCATGAAAAGCAAATAGCCGATAATAGAATCAATTTAAGACGAGTAAAGTTTTTTGACATGGTTTAGGCAGTTTTTCCCCAACTGACTGATATGCCAAATTTTGTGCCGTATGCGTCCTACTCCGTGACCGTCAATGTATAAGTAAGCCTGCCATAGGAAGATATATAGTCTCTCCGATCGGCATCGATCCATAGCGTCTCCATAGCAGATATATAAATCCGGTCACCAGCTTTGGCTTTGGCAAATACCTGCTTGACTTTGTCGGAGAGATAGTTTAATGCTGAGTGAGCTACCAGAGAGGAGGTGTCTTGCGAGATAGTGATCTTACACATCAGATTGCGCCGGATAGCAGCGGGAGGGATAGCGCCATCATATAGACTGAGTGTATTGGCTGTATGTAGCTTTCGCGCAGATATGGTCCCGTTATCAGAGAGGGTGTCCTTTCCCAGAAATAGAATGACTGGAGATAAATCACCTGGTGTAGGCAGGTCTGGAGTGTAGTCAGCATAGCGGATCATAGAAACTACTTTATACTCGCGTGAAGCGAGCAGTTTTCCTTTATCCCCTAGTATCCGTATCACACCAGTGCTTGAGGCAGACCCCACTACAGAGATCTTGAGCATTAGTGATTTGCCATCTTTTCCAGTTTTATATGTCAGGCTTCCCATCGTCGACTCTATGTTAGTGACCTGCTCTGGGGCTATGCCCGTGACGAGGAAATCGTAGGTAACGCCACTACGTACCTCCGAGAGATCTGGCTGGATAGATATAGTCTTAGGTTTGGCTACCCGTATGGCCATATCCTGCTTTTGCGCATATGGTCTGAGAGGCGAAAGCAGTAAAAAAACAGCAAACAGACTTGCTACTCCCCTATAGCGACCCGATAAGAGGGAGCGGGTGTAAACACAACAGGCCGCATAGAGTTTTGTCTCCATTGTTTGGTTTCTACGTTTTGAGAGTACAGTGCAATATAAGCTTTCACCGGCTGGCGACTGCCAAACATGAGATACTCAACACCATCGTTATCCCTATATTTTCGGCATTCCATTTTCAGGCAGAGGATGGAGTCCTGACCGATACGCGAGTAAGGGTCATTAAGCGCGATCTGATAAAGCTGATTGGTACGTAGCGTGTCAAAGCTAAACCAACTGGTAGTGATGGGCCCGGTCCGCTTTTTGACCTTGAAGGCCAGGTCATCACTCTGTGCTACGGCGGCAAGAGATGAAAATATCAAAACGAGATAGAAAAGATATTTCATGGTAGCGAGATTGTGATCATATATATAACGTTTTATTTGCTATATCTGTTGCGTGAAAGTGCTTCTCTGGCAATAAAACAAACCGACGCAAAATGCGCCGGTTTCCGCTTTCGTAGATAGATAGGTTTAGCACTATATCTCCAGATATTTTTTGACTTCGTCAGCGTTATTAAAGTCTTTATCGATCAGTTTGAATTTAAACTTCACTCTCCCTCCTTGCTGCGTCTGCTGTTGCTTAAAGTTTTGGGCATCGACCACTGCTAGCTTATTATCTATGGTCATCGCCCAGAGAACATTGTCTTTAGATGGATTGAATTTAAATTCTTTGCATTCGCCTCTGCCTGGTGCGTAGGGGAATACAGCATTCCTATCCTTTTCGATCAGGTTTAGGCAGGTCAGGTCCAGCTTTTCACCATCTTCACCTTCCAGGCTAGCTACCACATTGGCCTCACGCGGCCATGATACAGGACTATCACAATTGTATGTACCGAAGCGGTAAACCGAAAGTGTGCGGTAAACGAGTTGAGTCTTATTCAGTGTAGCCTGATATTGCCTCTCACGCTTTTCCGCTTCAGCTATGGCCTTATCCATCTTGTCTTTCATCTCTCTGGCCTTTGCTTCATATTCCTCTCTCGCTTTTTCTTCTGCCTCTTTGCGCGCCGTGAGTTTGGCCTGATACTGCGCAAACTTGCTGTCATATAGCTTCTGCGCAGCAGGCAGGTCTTTATCCTCTACTACGGGTGTGGCTACTACTTCCATTTTGTGACCACCTTTCACAAACTCGATCTGATAGTCGATACCATCCAGTTTTTTGAGCTTTACATCTTCCCATTCCGTTTTAGCTGAGTTTTTATCAAAGTTCAGCTCATCCTTGACCTGGAAGCGAACATTCTGGTACATGGCTATCTCGGGAAATTCAGTTGCATCAACTACGATATGAAATTTAGTTTTCGCCTTGTCTGCCTTTGCTATGGGCATTGGCTTTTCTTTTTCTAATTCACGTAGCGCTGCTGAGGCTTTCTTTACCTCCTGCTGCGATTGCTGTAGTACCGGATTTGTAGCTATCTCAGATCCGGCATCATCTTCTTTGGTTTTATATGATTTAACAGTAACTGCGGTATCAGCAATGGCAGTAGGAGACAGTGCCATCAGATTTGTTTTATTGAGATTTACCCACCGCTTCTCTGCAGTATCCAGATAATAAGTATTGTAGCGATCTTCTGCGGTATTGGAAACCATCTGTACTTCTATGGGCTTTTCTGGATTTGCGGTCAGCTCGTGGCCATTCTGCCAGGCGGTGATCTCCATCATTCCGGCAGATTCGAAAACATATTTCTGACCGGCAGAGTCGTAGATCATGGGGATGCCGCTGAGGAATATGTCTTTCTGGTCATGAAACTCGCGGTAGCGGAGCGTGACCTTGCCTGATACATCCTGCCCATCTGCGGTGCGGAAAGCATCTGCAGGCACATGCAGACGTGAGCCACTACTGTAGGTGAGGTCCGTGACCGAGTCGGCATCTACCGTGAAAGAATCGCGGGCGATATCTGCCTGCGCTACGGGCGGTGCGATGTAGGCCTTAGGGGCAGCCTTGTCCTCACCAAATAGCATCACGAGCGATACTGCAGTAGCTACGATAACTGCGGAGCTGCCGGCAAAGAACCGGCCCGTGCGGTAAAAGGGAATCTTGACTGCCCGGTACGTGTGGAGCAGTTTGTGAAAATCCCTGGCTGACGACAGGTCCGCGTCTGTCAGCGGCGGTTGATTTCTATTGATCCTGTATTTCATTTTTATATCCTGACCCGATAGGGTATTGGTCTCTCTTTTGGTTTATAAAAGTTTTATCGATAGTGGTCATTTTCTATCCATGATGCCCTTGAGCTTATCCAGCAGCCTGTAGACTTTCATCTTGACTGCAGACTCATTGCTATCGCGTATCTCGGCGATCTCTTTGAAGGGGCGTTTCTCAAAAAAGCGCATCTCGAGCACCTGTACATCGTCCTCCTCCAGGTACTGCATAGCAGCCAGGAGCATCTCCTCGCGCTCCTCGGAGTATGGCTCCTGCAACTCGTCCATCATACCGACCATGCCTGCGTCATCTATGTTGATCGTGCGTTGATTTTTTGTTTTGCGGTAGCGGGTGTTGATCTCATTCAGCGCAATGCGATATAGCCAGGAGGAGAATGGGAAACCCCTCGACTCATAGCGGTCCAGCGCGATCATGGCCTGCAGAAAAACCTGCTGGGTCATATCCAGCGCCTCCTCGCGGCTGCTCATACGCTGATAGATGAAGCGGGCCAACTGGTCGTGATACTTGGTATAAAGAGCGGCAAACTGGCTACGGTCGGCCTTGGCGGCGAGGACCATCTGGTCATCTGCCGATAGGTGGGGGGCGGTTTCCTCTATGGTTCCAGGCATAGGCGTGATCTGTCGGGTTGTGGCTTGCATAGTGTGCACAGCGGTGCTTTTGCTATGTATAATGCCCTCTCAGGGGCAAAGTCACAAGAAAAACGCAGAAAAATAAACTTTTCGTATGTAGCCAGAGTATAAAAGGCACAATTAAGCCTCGCGATCCTCGCTGAGGCGTACCTTCTCTATCGGATTGGCAGTCATCTCTTTGTACTGGCTGCGATGGTGGTAGATATCAATAGCCTCGTGGATGGCAGCCCGCAGTGAATCGGTGCTGGCCTGGTCCTTGCCGGCTATATCATAGCCTGTACCGTGGTCAGGTGAGGTGCGGATCACCTTGATACCGGCAGTATAGTTGACGCCGGAGCCAAAGGCTATCGTCTTGAATGGTATCAGGCCTTGATCGTGATACATGGCCAGTACGGCGTCAAACTTGGCATAAGAGCCGGCACCAAAGAATCCATCAGCAGGATATGGACCCATGCATAGGATGCCTTTGTCACGGGCCTTGATCACTGCCGGAGCGATGATCTCTTTTTCCTCTTTGCCCAGCAGGCCATTGTCTCCTGAATGCGGGTTGAGGCCCAGCACAGCTATACGCGGCTTCTGTATGAGGAAGTCTTGCTTCAGCGTCTTATTGAGCATCTCAAGCTTGGCTATGATCTGCACCATGTCGATCTTGCCCGGTACTTCTTTTAGAGACAGGTGATTGCTCATCAGGCCTACCCGCAGGCGGTCACTGGTGAGGAGCATGAGGGAGTTTTCACTACCTGCCTTTACGGAGATGTACTCTGTTTGCCCCTTGAAACCGGCGTAATGCTGGCTCACGGTCTCTTTATTGAGCGGGCCTGTGACCAGCACATCTATCTGGCCGGCTACGAGGTCTTCTGTCGCTTTATTGAGCGCCAGCAGGGCCTTTGCGCCCGCGTCTGAGGTAGCCTCGCCGGGTGTGATATTGACGTGCTCCTCCCAGCAGTTGATGACATTTGCCATCTTGGGGTTCAGGTCCTCCAGCCCCTTCACCTCATGTGACTGGAAGTGCTGAGATTTCATATGCTTGGCATAGAAAGACAGGACTGATTTGTGACCATAGATCACAAAATCAGCATTGCGAAACATGCGTTCATCCTCCAGTGTACGGATGATGACCTCCGGGCCAATACCATTGTAATCGCCTATCGTAATGCCTACTATCAGTTTCCTATCCATAATACCTACACGGCCTCATGCGAGGCAAATCTCAGATTAATAATTCTTGATAAAATCTACCAGCATCCTGACACCTACGCCGGTGCCAAAGCGGCCACGGTAGCTGTCCTCTGCCAGCAGGTACGCCGGTCCTGCTATATCGAAGTGCAGCCAAGGGTAAGTAGCAAAATGCTCGAGGAACTTGCCCGCTGTGATAGCGCCAGCCTCAGAGCCACCTACATTCTTGATATCAGCTACGTCAGACTTGATCAGCTGTCCATACTCCTCCCAGAAAGGGAGCTCCCAGATATGCTCGTGTACATTCTTGCTGCTGGCTTCCAGCTTCTGCTTGGTAGCAGTATCTGCAGTACCCATGTAGGCAGTAGCCAGGCCAGACAGGGCAGCCTTGGCGGCACCCGTCAGTGTAGCAAAATCAAAAACTACTTCCGGTTTGTACTTGGCAGCATAAGTCAGTGCATCTGCCAGGATCATACGGCCCTCTGCATCAGTATTCAGCACTTCTACATTCATACCGTTCATCATTGGCACTACATCACCCGGCACATAGGCATCCTCACCCGGACGATTGTCCGTAGCTGGTATCAGACCGACTATGTGTACAGGGAGTTTCAGCTTTGCTATAGTATAAAGCGTACCTACTACCGTAGCAGCACCCGCCATATCACACTTCATCATATCCATGCTGTTTGGCGTAGGCTTCAGGCTCAGGCCGCCGGTGTCATAGACCACACCTTTGCCTACCAGTACTATCGGTTTTTTGTTTTTTGCCTTCGCTGGCTTGTACTCCAGGATATTGAATGTAGGAGGCAATAGTGAACCGCGGTTTACCGCCAGCAGGCCGCCCATCTTCAGCGCCTCGATCTTCTTCTTATTCAGCACCTCTACGGAGAAACCAGCCTCTTTGCCCGTCTTTTGTATCTCCTTGGAGAGTTGCTCCGCGGTGAGGTATGACAGCGGCTCATTGACCAGCGTACGGGCTAGCAGGGTACCCCCTGTGGTCGCCTCCAGCTCCGCCAGTGCTGCTTTTGTGAGTGTGTTTTCGTTTACTGTGAGTTTGGTAAAGCTATACGGCTTTACATCCTTGGTCTTATATTTTAGAAACTGGTAGCTGCTCAGGATAGCGCCCTCTACAAAAGCGGCACCCAGGTCCTTATTGCCTGCCAGGTTTTCCAGCGAGGCTTCCGTCACCTTGCGACCGGCGAGGCCGCGGTATACACCGTATGCTGCGCGGCGGGCGTCCTCCAGTTGCTTGTATGCCTCGCGGGTACCGTCCAGCATGACCAGTGTTGTGGTCTTGCCGCCAGATACGACCTGGTACTGAGGCTGTTTATCTTCAAATGCTGCCTTGGCAGCAGCTGCGTCATCCTTGGTCAGGAGAGAGGCATATGAGCTGCCTTTGTCACAAAGGAAAATGCGATGTGCTGCAGCAGAGGTATTTTTAGAGAGTTGGACCTTGATAGCCATTGGTTGAAAATTGAGTGAGCGAAGATAGATTAAAACTGCATATCTGTAAACCCAAATAAAGTCAAGGCCCACAGGCCATTGGCAGTAAAACAAATAGGCTATCCGGCAAATATTGCCGACTTTCGCGCTATGCTTCACCTCAAAAAATCACTCGGGCAGCACTTTCTCAAGGACAAGCAGGTGCAAGAGCGTATCGCGGCATCTATCGGGGACCTGAGCGACTTTGCGCGGGTGATAGAGATAGGCCCGGGTATGGGTGCCCTAACACAGCACCTGGTCAAAAACAAGCCAGACAATTTCTACGTGATAGAGCTGGACGACCGCTGGGCTGCCTATCAGAAGGAGACCAATGCCTTTATGGCAGACCGGGTGATCCACCAGGATTTTTTGAAAACTGACCTCAGCGCCATACTGGAATACCCTACGCATGTCGTAGGAAACTTCCCCTACAACATATCTACTGAGATCATCTTCCGCATCATAGATCATCGTGATAAGATCACACGGATGACGGGTATGTTTCAGAAAGAAGTAGCCGTACGCATCGCTGCAAACCCAAGGACCAAAGACTATGGAGTAACAAGTGTGCTGACGCAAGCCTATTATGATGCCCGGTACCTCTTTGACGTGCCGCCAGAATCATTTGACCCGCCACCAAAGGTGATGAGCGGGATGCTGCGGCTGGATAGGAAATCGGAGGAGCTGGGCTGTGATGAAAAGCTTTTTCGCAGGATAGTAAAGCAGGCCTTCACCCAGCGCCGCAAGACCATGCGCAACAGCCTGAAGCAGATGATCCATGAGAAGAACATCTCGGATAATGAGGTCTTCAATAAGCGGCCGGAGGAGCTGGATGTGAAAGGATTTGTAGAGCTGACCAAACTGATAGGTGCATGAGAGCGCTCATCACAGATGATGTGCATCCGCTGCTGATAGAGGAGCTGAAAGGCATGGGCTATGAAGTGGACTTCCGGCCAGATATCACGACAGAAGAAACCACAAGTATTATCGCTCCGTACAGCGGTTTGATCATCAATAGCAAGATATTTTGCGGAGAGGAGCTACTCGCTAAGGCTCCCAATCTCAAGTGGGTAGGCCGCCTCGGCTCCGGCATGGAGGTAATAGACACGAAAGCTTGTGAAGCACATGAAGTGAAATACTTCAACTCGCCAGAAGGCAACCGCAATGCGGTAGCGGAGCACGCTCTCGGCCTGCTGCTCAATATCCTCAACAATATAGCTACCTCCTACAATGAAATCCGTCAGGGCCAATGGATACGCGAGCCTAACCGCGGCACTGAGCTGAGTGGTAAAACTGTCGGCATCATTGCCTTTGGTAATACCGGCGAGGCCTTTAGCAGGGTACTGAGCGGCTTTGATGTCAATATACTGGTTTACGACAAATACAAAAAGGGATTTGGCGACGATCGGGTAAAGGAGGCGTCGATGGAAGAGATCTTCGCCAATGCCGATATTGTGAGCCTGCACCTGCCACTGACACCGGAGACCAGGCACCTGGCAGATCAAAAGTTTTTTGAGTCTTTTGCCAAGTCCGTGTACTTCATCAATACTTCCAGAGGCAAAGTAGTAGACACAGGCGCACTACTCCATGCCGTGAAAAGCGGCAGGGTAAAATCCGCAGCGCTGGATGTATTGGAAAATGAAAAGATCTCTCAGCTATCACCGGGTGAGCGGGAATGGTTTGACGCGCTGATAGCTGACAGGCGCATACTCCTCACTCCGCATATAGCTGGCTGGACTCACGAGTCTAAGCGCAAAATAGCTGAAGTAGTGATCCAAAAGGTGAGGTCTTTTGGCTTCTAAAACACTTTTACTGGTTAACGATTCTTGTGTATAAAAAGCAGCGTAAAAGCGGCGTTCTGGCTTATCTTCGCAGGCGTGAATCAGAACTATTTATCAGAACTAAATGACATACAGCAGCAGGCTGTGATCAATACTAATGGCCCTACGATGATCGTAGCAGGACCAGGCTCCGGCAAGACCCGCGTGCTGACCTATCGTATCGCACACATGCTGCAGAATGGGGTCAATCCTTTTTCTGTCCTTGCGCTGACCTTTACTAATAAAGCAGCTGAATCGATGCGCAACCGTATCGAGAGTATCACGCACAATAGTGCACGGTCTCTCTTTATGGGAACGTTTCACTCGGTTTTTGCGCGCTTGCTGCGTGTAGATGCGCAGCGTCTGGGCTATCCGTCCAACTTTACCATCTATGATACGGAGGACGCCCGCTCGCTGATCAAAACGATCATCAAAGAGCGTAACCTGGATGACAAGATCTACAAACCAAACCAGATACAATACCGTATCAGCGCCTGCAAGAACGGCCTGATATTCCCGGAGGAGTACAAGAACGACCCGGACCTGCTGGCCGAAGACCGCGAAACGCGCCGTCCGGAAACCGCCAGTATCTACGCAGAGTATTGCAACCGCTGCTTCAAGAGTGGTGCGATGGATTTTGACGACCTGCTTCTCAAGACATATGAGCTACTGGAGCGTTTCCCGGATGTGCTGTACAAGTACCAGCATAAGTTTCAGTATGTGCTGATCGATGAGTTTCAGGATACGAACCACCTGCAGTACTCTATAGTCAAGCGTATCGCTGCGATGCATGAGAATATCACCGTAGTAGGCGATGATGCACAGTCGATCTACGCTTTCCGCGGAGCGACGATAGATAACATCCTGAACTTCGAAAAGGACTTTCCGGATCTGAAGATCTTTAAGCTGGAGCAGAACTACCGCTCTACACAGAATATCGTAAAAGCTGCCAATGAGCTCATTTTCCGCAATAAAAACCAGATCAAAAAAGAGATCTGGACGGAGAATGAAAAAGGTGAGCCGATCAAAGTAGTAAAAATGGCCTCGGACAATGAGGAGGGCCGATGGGTGGCAGATAGCATCATGGAGCTGAAGATGCGCGACCACCTGAAGAATACTGACTTTGCTATCCTCTACCGGACCAATGCGCAGTCTCGTGCTTTTGAAGAATCATTGCGCCGCTACAACATCGCCTACAAGATCTATGGTGGCATGTCCTTCTATCAGCGCAAAGAGATCAAGGACCTCGTGGCCTATCTGAAGCTGACGATCAATCATAACGACGAGGAGGCGCTGAAGCGTGTGATCAACTATCCTGTGCGAGGCATCGGCCAGACTACGATAGACAAGATCATCATCTTTGCTGCAAATAGTAATGTCAGGCCTTGGGAGGTGATGGAAAATATCAGCCAGTACGACTTTCCGACACGGACCAAGAACCTGATCTACGAATTTGTGATCATGATCAAGTCCTTTGCGGCTTTGTCCAAAGAGAAAAATGCTTTTGACCTTGCTACGCATATAGGCAAGACGACCAAGCTCGTAGCCGAGCTATATAACGACAAGACCATAGAGGGTGTAGCCCGCTATGAGAATATACAGGAGCTACTAAACGGTATCAAGGAGTTCGTAGAAGATGACATCGTGACCGAAGATGGCGAGCTCAGTGATGATCGCGGTCTCGGCGCCTACCTGCAAGGCATCACCCTGCTCACAGGCGATGAAAAGGATGAAAAAAGCCAGGAGACAGTGAAGCTCATGACCACGCACGCTGCAAAGGGGCTGGAGTTTCCGGTTGTATTTGTGGTGGGTATGGAGGAGGGACTCTTCCCTTCCTCACAGTCGCTATACTCTATAGACGACCTGGAGGAGGAGCGACGCCTTTTTTACGTGGCTATCACCAGAGCTGAGAAAACACTCTTTCTCACTTATGCCACCTCCCGTTATAAGTTTGGCCAACTGCAATACAGCGATGCTTCACGCTTCCTCAATGAGATACCGGAGAGCATCCTCAGCCTGCATGGCGCACAGCCGACCAATCCTATGATGTCGAGCCGCCCGCAGACGGAGCGCGAGCCTGTATGGGGCAGTGCAAACCACAAGAGCGTCTACCCAAAGCCAAGCCCTAAACCTACGGCGCCACCTGTAGGCAGCCAGAAGGTTGGCAATGCAGAGCCATTCATACCAGATGATGCCAGCAAGCTGCAAACCGGCATGGACGTACAGCACGAGAAATTTGGCAACGGCAAGGTAACTACGATGGAAGGCGCAGGAGTCAATCGCATCGCGACGATCTTCTTTCCTACTTTTGGGGAGAAGAAGATCATGCTGAAGTTTGCCAAACTGAAAATACTGAGCTGAGAGCGGCATTAGGAAGTATTACCTAAACCGCTTATCTTTACTGTATCAAGTTGGTCTGAGGATGAGACCCAATCCCTCCGCGGTCATTCATCCAAAGGCGTCTAACCACTGATTTCCTTATACTTTTCCGCTATAGCGGACAGCATCATTTTTTATTATAACTAATTAGATCTAAACCAGATAATGGAATATAATACCGTAAGAGAGAAGATAAACCTGGCCGAATATGGTCGTCATATCAAGCGCATAGTAGACAACTGTATCAAGATAGAAGACCGTGAGCATCGCAACCGTACTGCACACGAGATCATAGAGCTGATGGGTCAGCTCAATCCGCACCTGCGCAATGTGGAAGACTTCCGCCACAAGCTCTGGGACCACCTCTTTATGATCAGCGAGTTTAAGCTGGATGTGGACTCTCCGTATCCTAAGACCACCAAATCCCAGATCATCGAGAAACCGGAGCCGCTGGAGTACCCGCAGACCAAGATCAGGCACCGCCACTATGGCAAAAACGTAGCCGCGCTCGTGAGCAAGGCTGTGGAGGTAGAAGATCCTGAGAAGCGTCTCGCATTTGCGCAGTGTATAGGCAACTATATGAAGCTGACCTATGTGAACTGGAATAAAGAGAATACAAATGATGAGATCATAAAGAATGACCTCAACATCATCTCTAAGGGTGAGCTAAGCCTGAGCGTAGAGGACAATATCAGCGAGCTCTCCCGTGCAAACCGCCAGAGCAATATCAACCAGAACAACAACAACGGCAAGCGCCAGTTCAACCAAAACCGGAACAATAACAACCAGAACCGGAATAACAACAATCAAAACCGGAACAACAATAACCAGAACCGGAATAACAATAACAACAACTTCCGCAAGCCTTACAACAACAAGAACCGGAACAATGATATACAGAAGGGCCAATAGTACAGACATACCGCAGATGCTGCCGCTGTGGAGGTATCTCATAGATATCCATGCGCCGATGGAGCGGATGTTTGAGACTGTGGAGGGTGCGGAGAGTAAGTTTGCGGAATTTTTGAAGTCGCTGCTGGAAAAGGAAAACTACCTGATAGCAGTGGCAGAAGACGACGGCGCGATAGCCGGCTATGTGATAAGCCATGTGAGCCAGACGCCGGAGGTATTTGTGCTGCGCCGAAAAATGTATGTACAGGATATGGTCATAGATCCGGCATACCGCAGGCAGGGTGTGGCGAGGAAGCTGATGGATGTGGTATTAGATTTTGCAAAGGAGCAGCAGGTGGAGAAAATAGACCTACTGGTAGCTGTGCAGAATGAAGGAGCCAATAAATTCTGGCGGGAGATGGGATTCCATCACGCCATAAATTATATGAACCTATACCTGAGCTAGAGACATACTATCTGCCTTAACAGGCTGGTAATAAATCTATAACACCCCGTATCGCATGATACGGGGCTAAAGTATTTTGGAGTAATATGAAC
>CAZNDJ010000084.1:13587-15683 GCA_964571705.1 uncultured Chitinophagaceae bacterium | reverse complement strand
AGTTTCACAAGAAAGAATCTGCAGGCAAGCTGGAGAAACTCCTCCTGTCTGCTATCAATAACTGGGAGCAGAAGAACAACCTCAAGGCTGACGAAGGCCATGAGCTGTATGTCAAGTCTGTATCTGTAGACCAGGGCGCTACCATGAAGCGTTTCCTCCCTGCGCCACAAGGCTGTGCATACCGCCTGCGCAAGAGGAGCAACCACATCACCCTGACTGTAGACAGCAAGGTGCCGGTAGAGTTCCAGTCTGCAGCTGAGACTGAGTCTGCTGACTAATTCAGTATTGATCTCAATATTACTACAAAGCCCCGCTATGGGGCTTTTGTAGTTTATAGCAGGCTGCATCTGCTCACCGATATTGTCACCGCCCTCCGATATCCACTGATAGGTAGGTTTATTCATTTTGCAGAAAGAACCTCCTAAAACTTGACTTTCTGGCACTGCATTGTTAATTTACAATCCTGTAAGAAACCCTAAATCCCTGGTTTATGAAGAACGGATACCTATTTATCCTGCTGCTATGCTATTCCCTCCTCTCAGCGCAGGCACCGCCGCAAGGCATTAATTACCAGACCATAGTTCGCAATCCGCAAGGTAACATAGTAGCCAATGCGCATGTTGCCATCCGGTTTACGATACACGACCAGACCGCCTCAGGTACAGTCGTCTTTCAGGAGACGCATGCCCAGACCACTAATCAGTTTGGCCTTTTCAATAGTGTGATAGGCACCGGTGGTGGCAATCTTGGTACCGTCGCCTGGGGTTCGGGGCCAAAGTTCCTGCAGGTGGAGTGTGATGTCAATGGCGGTACTAACTATACCGATATGGGCACGCAGCAGCTTATGAGTGTACCCTATGCCCTATTTGCCGGCAATGCTGGTGGTGGATCTACGGGACCCACTGGAGCCAGAGGCGCTACGGGCGCGACAGGAGCCCAAGGTTCACCAGGCACGGCTGGTGCGCAGGGACCGGCAGGCACAAATGGTAACCAAGGAGTAACAGGTCCCACCGGACCACAAGGTTTAGCGGGAAATCCTGGCGCTACCGGGCCACAAGGATTCACAGGACCAACAGGTATTCAAGGACTTAGCGGAGCTACTGGCGCGACTGGTCCTGCAGGTACAAATGGTAGCCCAGGAGTTACAGGTCCGACAGGTCCACAAGGATCTACAGGTGCCCAGGGCGCTACAGGTAATAATGGAGTCACAGGTCCTACAGGCGTAGGCGGTGGTGCCACGGGTCCCACGGGTCCTTCTGGAAATGACGGCGCAGCTGGCCCACAAGGTTTACAAGGACCTACAGGAGCGCAAGGCGCCACAGGTAATAACGGAGTCACTGGCCCGACAGGACCTACAGGCGTAGGTGGTGGAGCCACAGGTCCTACGGGACCTTCTGGTAATGATGGCGCAGCTGGTCCGCAAGGTTTGCAAGGACCTACGGGAGCCCAAGGGGCCACAGGTAATAACGGAGCCACTGGCCCAACAGGTCCTACAGGGGTAGGCGGCGGCGCCACTGGCCCGACGGGACCATCTGGTAATGACGGCGCGGCAGGCCCACAGGGTGCACAAGGACCTACAGGTGCCCAGGGTGCTACAGGTAACAACGGAGCCACTGGCCCAACAGGACCTACAGGCGTAGGCGGTGGTGCTACTGGCCCAACGGGTCCATCCGGGAATGATGGCGCTGTTGGTCCACAGGGTGCACAAGGAGCTACAGGAGCGCAAGGTCCTTCGGGAAATAATGGTGCTACCGGTCCAGCTGGCAATGATGGCCTACCAGGTGTCACAGGCCCGCAAGGGCTTCAGGGTCCTGCCGGTGTACAAGGTAGCAATGGTCCGACTGGACCACAGGGCTTACAGGGTTCGGTCGGTAATACCGGCGCTACTGGTCCAACGGGAGCAACAGGGGCGGGTGGCGGAGCCACAGGTCCTACAGGCCCATCAGGTATTGACGGCACAGCCGGTGCTACAGGCCCTCAAGGTTTACAGGGCCCTACAGGCGCACAAGGTACCGCCGGTGTTGCTGGACCTACCGGTGCGCAGGGTATTCAAGGTATATCTGGTCCTGCTGGCGCACAAGGTGCCACAGGTTTGC
>CAZNDJ010000084.1:0-13487 GCA_964571705.1 uncultured Chitinophagaceae bacterium | reverse complement strand
AAGGTCCATCCGGTGTGGATGGTGCAGCCGGTGCTACAGGTCCTCAAGGTTTACAGGGCCCTACAGGCACCCAAGGTGCTGCCGGAGTTGCTGGCCCTACCGGTGCGCAGGGTATTCAAGGTATAGCTGGTCCTGCTGGCGCACAAGGTGCCACAGGTTTGCAAGGTCCATCCGGTGTGGATGGTGCAGCCGGTGCTACAGGTCCTCAAGGTTTACAAGGCCCTACAGGCGCACAAGGCCCCGCCGGTGTTGCTGGCCCTACCGGTGCGCAGGGTATTCAAGGTATCGCTGGACCTGCTGGCGCACAAGGCGCTACTGGCTTGCAAGGTCCTTCTGGTATTGACGGTGTAGCCGGAGCTACAGGTCCCCAAGGTTTACAAGGCCCTACAGGCGCACAAGGTGCTGCCGGAGTTGCCGGCCCTACTGGTGCGCAAGGGGTCGCAGGAGCTGATGGCGTAGCAGGTGCTACGGGCCCTCAAGGTTTACAAGGCCCTACAGGCGCACAAGGCCCCGCCGGTGTTGCTGGCCCTACCGGTGCGCAGGGTATTCAAGGTATCGCTGGACCTGCTGGCGCACAAGGCGCTACTGGCTTGCAAGGTCCTTCTGGTATTGACGGTGTAGCCGGAGCTACAGGTCCCCAAGGTTTACAAGGCCCTACAGGCGCACAAGGTGCTGCCGGAGTAGCAGGTTCTACGGGTGCGCAGGGTATCCAAGGTATAACAGGTCCTGCCGGTGCACAAGGCGCCACAGGCTTGCAAGGTCCATCAGGTATTGACGGTGCAGCAGGTGCTACAGGTCCTCAAGGTTTACAAGGACCTACTGGAGCCGCCGGTGCTGCTGGCCCTACCGGCGCTCAGGGTATTCAAGGTATAGCCGGACCTACAGGATCACAAGGTATCACAGGCCCTACGGGACCCTTGGGCACGGCAGGTGGCGATCTCAGCGGCACCTATCCTAATCCAAGCGTTATTGCGCTCCAGGGGACCTCTGTATCAGCTACCGCTCCGACTGCAGGCCAGATCCTCGTCTATAATAGTACTACATCAAAGTGGGAAGCCCAGACCACCAATGGACTGTTCTGGAAAACAACCGGCAATGCTGCTGCATCCTCAGACTTCATCGGCACGACCAATGCACAGCCATTCAAGTTCTATTGCAACAATTTAGAACGGATGCGTATTAACCCTACAGATGGTGAGATAGTAGCAGGTAATACAGCTTCTCCGTATTCTGGAGACCTGTTAGATGGATATGCTACTGCTGCGTTACCCTTTGGTGTCAATGGCTACTGCGGCGTAGCTGGTGGCGCCGGCACCTGGGGTGAGATACTCTCTACATCTAGTACTGCATTTTCCGCGGTACAAGGCGTGTATGGCGGTTCCGGTGCTGGTGCGGGTGTGCTGGGTAATTATAATGGCACATCTACCAATAGTACACGAGCCGGAGTATATGGCGTGGCATCTACTGCTGCAGCTAGCGTCGGTGGTGCCGGAGTATATGGCTATAGCGCTATGACGTCCGGTAGTCAGCACATGGGCGTAATGGGTTCCTATAACGGTTCCTCATTTGGTCTCGGAGTCATTGGTATCGGCTTTGGCGGCGGTATCATGTCAGGCAATAATGATGTAGCAGTAGTAGGCTGGCGGGCTAATAATCAAAATTATAGTGGCTATTTCAATGGAAATCACGTCATCTCAAACGGCACCAAATCTGCTTCTGTAGGCACCAGCCTAGGCAATCAACTGCTATACGTCAATGAAAGCCCGGAGGTGTGGTTTGAAGACTTTGGAGAAGGGCACCTGACCAATGGCGAATGCACTGTAGAATTGGATAAGCTTTTCCTTGAAACAGTATTCATAGATGACAGTCACCCTATGCACGTATTCATTCAGATGGAGGGTGAGAGTCAGGAGGTATTTGTCACCAAGACACATACATCCTTTACAGTTCATGAGAAGAATGGGGGACACTCTAACGCTTCATTCAGCTGGAGGCTGGTGGCCAAGCGCCTCCACTTCCAGGATCATAGATTCGGCTGTGACCCGGTCTGGGGACCCGGCGATACGCGCAAGTACAATCAGGATGCCGTAGCGCCACCTGTGGACTATGATGCAGCTGTGAAGCTCCAGGAGGAGCAGAAGAAAAACTGGAAGCCGACACCTATGCCTGCAGGCTTCATAGATTATCTCCAGTTGCAAAAAGAGAATACAGAGCGCTCACTGGTCAAGCCAGCCTCCAGCCGCAGGCCTGTCGCTACACCGGCTCAGGGCAAATAGGGTAAAACAAACATAACAACTCAATAGCGCGGCACCTGCTGCGCTATTTTACTTTCAGGCCTCGCCGTTGTATAACTTCTCTCTGATGTTTGTGCAAAATCACGTTCTTTGTCCCGCAATAATCCTGACCATGTCTCGTCCATTGAAGATCGTTTTCCTGGGTACTCCTGAGTTTGCCGTAGCGATGCTCGATATCCTGCACCACTCCCGCCATGAGGTAGCCGCAGTCATCACCGCACCGGATAAACCAGCCGGCCGTGGCATGCACCTCGCAGAGTCAGAGGTCAAGAAATACGCCGTGGCCAATGGCCTCCGCCTGCTGCAGCCCGATAAGCTCAAAAATGAACACTTCCTACATCAGCTGCGCGATATACAGGCGGATATCTTTGTGGTCGTAGCCTTCCGCATGCTGCCTGAGCTGGTATGGAATATGCCGCCCCTCGGCACCATCAACCTCCACGCCTCTCTCCTGCCCCAGTATCGCGGTGCAGCACCGATCAATTGGGCCATCATTAACGGTGAGAAAGAAACAGGTGTCACCACTTTCCGCCTGCGCCACGAGATAGACACAGGCATGATCATACACCAGGACAAAGTGGCCATACGCGATGATGAGACTGTAGGCGAACTATACCATGAGCTGATGGAAGTGGGCAAGCATACACTACTGCGCACCATAGATGCGATAGCAGATGACGACTATCCGCAGATACCACAAGACCATATCACTGATATCAAGCACGCTCCTAAGATCAATAAGGAAACTGGCAGCATAGATTGGAATCAGGACGCGGCGTCCATCTACAATCTCATCCGGGGCCTCAGTCCCTACCCAGCTGCATGGACCAGTATCTACAGCAAGACCATCAAGATCTACAAGGCTGAAAAGCGTGAGATGGCTCACAGTATGCCTATCGGAGTGCCGGATACAGACGGCAAAACATTCCTGCGCTACTACTGCACAGATGGCTATCTTAATTTATTAGACATTCAATTGGAAGGCAAGAAAAGGATGGGTATAGAGGAGTTTCTCCGTGGTCACGGCAGCTCTATCCAGTCAGCTTAATTCAGAGATATAGCAGGCAGCATCAGCTCCATAGAGTTGTGAAACATGAGCGAAAAGGTCTTCACCGTCACATATTTTATCACGGGAAACTTATGCAGCACTTTCATCAGCTCCACTCTTGATTTGGCCGCAAATACGATCCACAGCTTAGACCGATCCTCAGCCAGTGAATAGCTGAGTATAGTGCCCTTCATCATGCATTCATTCACAAATGCTCGCTGAGCCGGTATCAGCTCCATAAACTCCTCCGTCATCTCAGGGAGGCTCATCTCCACCAGATATTGATCCATACTAGACTCCTTTCTTTTTTGAAACTAAACATAAAACCACTGAAATCTCAATCCTCACACATAATATATACGTGTAAACAGGGAAATACTTACGTTTTAACAGACGAAATCACAAGGCTTAAATTGTAGCAGCTAGTGGCTCACTCTCGGTGCCGCTGCCGCTGAGGGCCGCTCCAGATAGTCCAGGATAGGCGCGGTCATAAAGGTGGTGATGAGCGCCATAAAGACCATCATGCTAAATACCTCCGGCTTCAGCACACCTAGGTCATATCCTATATTGAGCACGATGAGCTCCATCAGCCCACGCGTATTCATCAACGCACCTATGCCTATGCTATCCCTCCAGTTGAATCCGGACAACTTAGCCGCAGCAGCGCTGCCTATCAGCTTGCCGGATATAGCCAGCGCCAGTATGATGAAAAACACAGGCAGCAGTGCCGGGTCTGATAGTACATTGATCTTGGTGCGGAGACCTGTCAGTACAAAGAAAATAGGCAGCAGCAGCGATACGCTGACGCCCTCCAGCCGTTCGGTCATATTGTGGCGCAGCTCCTTGCTACCCGGTAGTACTGCACCAGCTATGAATGCACCAAACAGCGCATGTATACCGATGATCTCAGATATCAGCGCCGATGCCAGCAGGACGAAGATCGAGATCGCTATGAATTCAATACCCTTCTTTTTCTTTTGCTGCTGCTTTGAGTAGTGATTTTCGAGTGCCGGCTTTACTGCCAGCACCATCAGAGATACAAAGATGATGGTCAGTACTACTGTCACTATGACTCCCTGCATACTTTCAGCCTTTGTGATAGCCACCACCACCGGTAGGATGCACCAGGCTGTCACATCATCTATAGCTGCACACATCAGTGCCATACTGCCCAGGTATCCTGTGGTCATGCCGCGCTCCTTCAGGATACGCGCCAGTACCGGGAAGGCCGTTATGCTCATCGCAATACCCATAAAAAGGGAATAAGCCACAAAACCAGACTTGGCTACACCAAACTGCTCATAGGTAAACCATGCAAATCCGGTACCGAGGAAAAACGGGACAGCGATACTGCTGTGGCTGATCACCATAGATTCTCCAAATTTCTTGCGGATAGAGTCTATATCCAGCTCCATCCCTATACAAAACATAAAAATGAGAAGACCTAGTTGACTCAGGATATTAAGATAGATGAGAGATTCCTTTGGGAATAAAGAGGCTGAGAGGTCAGGAGCCAGCCAGCCCAGCAGCGATGGCCCGAGCATAATGCCAGCTACGATCTCACCCATCACCGACTGCTGCCGTATCTTAGTGAAGAGCCATCCCACTACCTTAGCCACCGCTAGTATCACTATGAGCTGAATAAGCACCATGGACAGGGGATTGTGAAACGCTGCCTTGATAAACTTATCGGGATCAAAGCCAGCTCCGGTTGCGGCGGATACTTCCGCAGGATGCGCATTGCCTCCAAAATAGGTAACAGCTATGATGCCGGCCAATAGCGGCAATACAATAGAAAGATAGATGCGTATCTGTTTCATATCACTGAGCTGGTTTTAGGTTACTATATTACTTAAAATGCAGGTGTCATAACAACTGATTTTTAACAGGCTCCCTTAACTGATGAAGGACAAAATGATACGCTAAAACTAACACCCGTTAGCTTACTCCCACTCTATCGTGGCAGGTGGCTTGGAGCTGATATCATATACTACGCGATTGATGCCGCGCACGTTATTGATGATCTCGTTTGACGTTTTCGCCAGAAACTCATACGGCAGATGAGACCAGTCTGCGGTCATGCCGTCAGTAGAGTTTACGGCGCGTAGCGCAACTACATTCTCATATGTACGCTCATCACCCATCACGCCTACAGCCTTGATAGGCGTCAGGATCACGCCTGCCTGCCATACTTTATCGTACAGCTCATATTTCTTCAGATTGCCTATGAAAATATGGTCAGCCTCCTGCAGGATACGCACCTTCTCAGGCGTGATATCGCCGAGTATGCGTACAGCCAGCCCCGGCCCCGGGAAAGGGTGCCTGTGCAGTATATCCGGATGCAGCCCCAGCTCCTTGCCGGCACGGCGTACTTCATCTTTGAATAGTAACCTCAGCGGCTCTACCAGTTTCAGCTTCAGCCTGTCAGGCAGGCCACCTACATTGTGGTGAGACTTGATGGTCATAGATGGCCCCTTCACAGACACTGACTCTATCACATCCGGATAGATAGTACCTTGTGCCAGCCACTTCACCTCCGGATGTTTATTTGCTTCCGCTTCAAACACCTCTATGAATACACGGCCTATGATCTTGCGCTTCTGCTCCGGATCGGTCACTCCTGCCAGCTCTGACAGGAATCTATCTCCGGCCCGCACACCGACCACATTCAGTCCCATATCCTTATACTGCTCCAGCACTCCTTCAAATTCATTCTTCCGCAGCAGGCCATTGTCTACAAATATGCAGAGCAGGTTATTGCCTACCGCCCTTTGGAGCAGGAGTGCAGCTACAGAAGAGTCTACACCACCTGAGAGCCCCAGCAGCACATGCTCCTCGCCTATCTGCTCTTTCAGCCCCGCTACAGTCTCGGCCACAAATGATGCCGGCGTCCACTTGTGCGCCAGGCCACATACGCCAAAGAGGAAGTTATTCAGGATCTTGTGTCCATCAGTAGAGTGGTACACCTCCGGGTGAAACTGAATGGCATATACGGTGTTACCAAAGGCATTATCTTTTGCCTTGAATGCTGCCACCGGTATCGAGTCAGACTTTGCTATGACATCGAAGCGGTCGCCGACTGATGTGATGGAGTCCCCGTGGCTCATCCATATCTGCGAGTGATCAGGCACCCCTTCGAAGAGCTTTGTACCGTAGTCCTGTATATCCAGGTGCGCGCGGCCATATTCGCGCTTGTCACTTTTCTCCACCTTGCCGCCAAATTTTTGTGCCAGCAGCTGTGCACCATAGCACACACCCAGCAGAGGCACCTGGTCGGTCAGCTTCTCTATATCTATATCCGGGGCACTCTCGTCACGCACCGAGGCGGGCGATCCGGAGAGGATCACACCCTTGATGTCAGGTGTCAGTGTTGGGATTTTATTGAAGGGTACTATCTCGCAGTAGACCTCAGACTCGCGGATGCGGCGCGCTATGAGCTGTGTATACTGCGAACCGAAGTCTACGATCAGTATTTTTTCTTGCATGGCCGCAAAAGTAAGCTTTAGCTAGGAGACATCACAGAAAGTTATTGGCCCTGATGTGGAGATTTGACGACCACCATTAGTTATCACACATACGTGCATGATAGGCAGGTTTGTAGAGGGATGCAGCGCTTGGCTACACCACTATCAGGCAATGATCATTCAAACCTGAGTGCCCTCACCGGTGTGATCCGGCTCACCAGCCTCGATGGTACGATCAGGAGCACCAGGCAGACCACTACTGTGCCCACATTCACTGCCGCTATCCACACCCAGCTGATGCTGATCGGGGCATAGGAGATATAGTAGGACTCCTGAGGCAGTTTGATCACATGCCAATGCTGCTGTATCAGGCATATACCGAGGCCGGCCACATTGCCCATCAGCAGGCCTGCGCCTATGATCACCAGTGCATAGTAGAGGAAGAGCTTACTCATAGAGCCGTTGCTACTGCCCAGCGCTTTGAGCAGGCCTATCATATTGGTGCGGTCCAGTATCAGGATCAGCAGCGTAGTCACCATATTGATCACCGCTACGAGTATCATCAGTACGAGTATGATCAGTTCATTCATGGTCTGCAGATCCAGCCAGTCAAAGAGGCCCGGCTTCAGCTCCTTGATAGAGTTGACCTCCAGGTAGTCTGCATTGATCTCATGGTTCATACGGGTAGTCAGTTCGTCTATCGGGTCGCGGTTTAGTTCATCATACTGCTCCTTGTCCAGCAGCCCGCCGAATACTGACAGATAATAGGCCCGCGCCCGGCTTTTGAATAGCTGCCCGTCTTTCAGGAATACATCAAACCCGCCTACAGAGTCCCGCCCCCAGCCATTGATATCCTGTATCACGCGGATGTCTACCATGGCTATTTCCTTGTCAAACTCCTCTATACCCGTCTCATAGATGCCGCGTACGCGGAAAGGCCTCGCGCGCATCTCCTGTCCTATAAAATTGACCACCACCTTGTCCCCCGTATCCAGCTGCAGGCGGTCTGCAGTAGCCCTGGAGATCAGGATCTGCCGCACAGACACAGTACTATCAGTGCTGATGATCTGCCCACGCTTCAGGTATGGCTGTAGTGCCGACCAGTCAAAGTCCTCTCCCACTCCACGCAGCACGATCCCGTCAAAGTCATCTTTCGTCTTCAGCAGGCCACCTTTCATGGCTGACACTTCTACATGCTTCACATAAGGCAGCATCTCAGGGTGCTTGTAGAAATCCTGGTACTTATACACCGCGCCTGATTCATACGAGTCAGCCATGCTATACGGCTTGATATGCATATGCGCCCAGAAGGCAAAGATCTTACCCCGTATCTCTTTCTGGAAACCATTGATAAATGAGGATGTCACGATCATGACCGCTACGCTCAGGGCCACCGCAGCGATAGCAATGCGGATGATAAAAGACGAAAACGACCTCGACCTGCTGAAGGCAATCTTACGGACTATAAAGAGCTCGGTATTCAAATCAGATGCAGGTTGTGCTGCCAAATATACGATATGCCTGCGATTTGAGCAGTCGCATAGCCATCATACATATCAATGCATCACCATCCTTACCTTCTAAAGACTACAGGAATTACATAAAAGGACGAGACTGGTGAGCCCTTCTGGCTGGCTGGTATAAATTCCGGCAACTTGTGCACGATACTGATCGCTTCGCGCATGTATTTGTCTTCCTGTATATACATGGAGTGTGCTCCGATTACATTACCCTTGGCGTCCAGTATCGCTATCACCACACAGGTGACAGAGTCTTTCCCTTTGTTATGGCGCTTATTCTCTCGAGCTATATAGCTCATCAGAGCATCATCCCCTCCAGGGAAAGAAGGGGGTGTGTAAGTGCTGGTGTCAGTGCCAGGCACTGGCGGCATTGGATAGGGCCTGGTCACTACAGGTGGTGCATCATCACCTCCAGCTAGCTTAAACATGATCGGCATGATGTAGCTCACCTTTACCGCTTTGCCTTGCTGCATACCTGGTATAAACTTTGGGAACAAACCGATAACCCGTGCTGCCTCTGCATCTATACCTTTGCTCACACTTTTTCGGATCCTGACATCAGAGATACCCCCATCCTCATTCACTATAAAGGAAAGGACCACACGACCCTGTATATCATTCTCACGCTCATAGTCGGGATAGTTGATTCTCTCTTGTATGAATCGCATCATGGCTTTCTCTCCACCGGGATACTGCGGCATCTGCTCTACTATCCTGTACACACCATCGCGCTCCAGCACGGCCGTATCATACCTCTGGGTATAATTAGCAGCTGCCGGAGAGCCAGGAGGTGGTGGCGGTGGTGGATACTTAAGCCCGGTCAGTGGTGTCAGAGTATCGTACACTACCTGAGCAGACGCTATGGAGGATAGGCCGATCGCAAGAGCGATCAAAAGGTTTTTTACAGCAGTTTTCATGATGATTGGATCGAGACATTATGCATATGACAAAGGCAATGGGCCGGTCTTTAGCCTGGCCCGATATGAAGGGCGATAGCAAGTCGATGGCACACGTAGACTCGCATCCAGACCAGCGCTATCACCTTCATTATTTTCTTACTTATTTGACCGCTACGCGGGTGATTACCTTGGTCTTCACATAGTCGCGCAGTGTCGGATTGTAGATTTCCTTTTCTACGTAGTCTATCTTAAACTTCTTGCCCTTTACAGCGCTGGCGCCATCTTTGAGCAGGTCAGATCCATCAAAGTACTCGAGCCAAAGCAGCTTCTGCTCACGGCCAGATCCATCGCGCACGAGCACGGTGGCATACTGCCCCTGAATAATATCATTCACTGAAGCCCCGTCAAAACTGCCAGTGGTGCTGCCTGCAGCTGCTGCTTGCCCATCTCCCTCAGAAGCTTTGGAGTTGGCTACGATACGCACCATCTCATCCGGGCATTTGCTTACCATTTTGACACCTACCTGCTCAGCCAGTTTCTTTCCCTTTGACGTGCCCAGATCATCTACAGTGACGTGATATTGCCTTTTCAGCTCATCATTATGCTGTGAAAACTGCTGGACTATACAGAGACCGAGTTGCGTCTCCAGATCGTCACCTTTCAGGCTGCGGTCTATCTGCTTTACACAGCTGCAGGAGCCCTCGGCCACCTTGTCCAGTACATCCTGTGCGTGAATCGTGATGGCTCCGCCTATCAGGAGCATGGCTGTCAGTATTTGCTTTTTCATGTTGTCGTTTGTGCGAATATAGTTTGTTATACAATTAGTTCCGGTTAATATTTGTCAGCGTGTATGGCGGTAGCCTATTATTTGCTCTTAGGATTGCGCATGGCCAGCTTATCTGCCAGGCCGGCACTGTGATCTGGCATCTCCAGCGCCCGCTGCCAGTACTCTCTGGCCTTGTCTTTACGCTTTAGCTTCATCAGTATATCTCCATAGTGCTCCAGATAGTCTGGTATGGTATCAGCCCCTACATCCAGCGCACGGCGTTGGATAGCCTCTGCCTCCTCATTCCTGCCCGTGGCTGAGAGCAGGGCTGCATAGGTATCCAGATGATCTATATTGCTACTATCCGGCAGCAGAGACTCCTGAGAGTAGGCCAGTGCCTTATCTGTCACTTTGCCGCGGGCATAGGAGAGCCACGCATAGTTATTCTGTGCTACACCATAGTGCTGGGCAGCAGCCAGGTCATACCAGCGCAGCGCCTCGGTAGTATCTATATGCAGCCCTCCCCGGCCGTGCTCATAGGCCAGGCCCATTTCGCATTGAGCGCGATTGAATCCTTGATCTGCCGACTTCCTGTACCAGTACACCGCAGTGGTATCATTTTGAGCCAGTCCTCCTTTGCCCCAGCGGTAGAAAAGTCCCAGGTTCAGCTGTCCAAATTTATCACCCTGCTCTGCAGCACGGCGATAATCCTGGGCCGCCTTCACCTTATCCTCCGCTACTCCCCACCCATTCTCATACATCACGCCGCGCTCTACCAGCGCCTGCAGCGAGCCGGAGTCTGCGGCTACATTATAGTATGTCAGCGCCTTTTCATAATCTCTGAACGCGCCCCATCCGTACTCGAATACCACTCCCATTTCAAAAATGGCATCGACACTGTGCTTCTCGGCACCTATCTCAAAATAAGCCCGCGCCGGCCCAAACTCTCCCAGTGCCTGATGACGCATACCCTTCAGATAGGCAGGACGGCCATCCTTCATAGTACGGTAGATAGCGAGGGAGTCCGGCGCACCATCTACTTTGAGCCTGAAAAGTATCGGCAGCACGTAGCTCACCTTGACCTTTTGCCCATGGTCCATACCGGGTACGAAATCAGGCATGATCCGCACTATACGCAGTGCCTCCGCATCCAGGCCCTTACTGACACTTTTCTTGATCGCTATATCGGTGAGCTGTCCCTCCTCGTCTACTACAAATCCCACCACTACACGTCCTTCCACATAGCTATCGCGCTCTTTGGCTGGGTATTCTATATGCTCGGTGATAAACTTGACCATAGCCTCCTCGCCGCCGGGATATTGAGGCATTTTTTCGGCTACTGTACAGACCTTCCCATTATCTGCTTGTGCATATGAGGCCAGGGAGGCGATTAAAGATAATGCGAAGAGGAGCGTTTTCATGCGACAGTCCGGGGGTTGTGAGGCGCTAATATAGGCATCGGCCCATTGATTTCCTATAAGAGGCTACAAATCAAAATACTATCGGTCTCCCACAATGATACCCATGCGGGATCAACTTTGGCGCAGCCTGAAATTCTGGTGGCGCTCTGCACATCGTAGCGTATATTTGAGTTATGAAGCCGGCTTTTGTTGCATTGCTCTTGCTGCTATACACCCAGATGCGTGCCCAGAACATCAGCACTATTGTATCAGATAGGGATATATATTCGTTTATAAATTGGCTCACCAACAGCGAGCCACGCCACACCCTAGAGGGCGAGCCGCAGTCCGGTCCAAAGAAGATAGCGCTCCGCATGCTCCAGTGGGATGATAAGAACTTTATGACACCGGACTCACAGAATGTAAAGCACTACTCCATCACGCTATCCATCTATCTGCATAGCCATATCTCAGACAGTCTGTTTGGAGGGGCTGATAGGGACTATCTCATCTCACAATCCCGTGCTATCCACGATACAGTTTGGCGCAAACCAATCGATCACGCCATTTTCTACGGCGATGCAAACCGCTTTACCTCAGACGGCCATCTATACTCCGTACCACTATTTTCGCGGGACGGGCGCTACGTCATCATACAGCGCGACTACTATTGCGGGCATCCATGTGCCGTAGGTGCCTACGCTATCTATGAGCGGGTAGATGACAAAGCCTGGAAGCAAATAGCCACACCTATAGAATGGGGTGGGCAAAAAACTAAATGATTGTGCTGTAGACCTTGAGACTGGTACTCTACTGCTCTATTCAAATCGTCTGATATGAAAGCGTAACACTACCCCTTCATCAATCCCAGCAGCTGCCCGATCTTACTCTTCAGCTCCTTTCGGTCTATGATGAAATCCAGGAAGCCATTCTCCAGCTGAAACTCTGAAGTCTGGAAACCTTCAGGCAACTTCTTGCGCGTAGTCTCCTCTATCACTCGCGGCCCGGCAAAACCTATCAGGGCTCCCGGCTCGGCGATATTAAAGTCACCCAGCATGGCAAAGGAAGCTGTGACACCACCGGTAGTGGGATTTGTCATCAGCGATATGTAGGGTAGTTTGGCATCCGCCAGTTGGGTGAGTTTGGCAGAGGTCTTGGCCATCTGCATCAGGCTAAATGCCGACTCCTGCATACGCGCCCCACCGGAGCGTGAGATGATCATAAAGGCAGTCTTATGCCGGATAGCATGGTCTATACCGCGCGCTATCTTCTCTCCCATCACTGAGCCCATAGATCCACCTATGTAGCGGAAGTCCATAGCTGCCACGGTCAGCCCATAGCCGCCTGTCTTGCCCGTAGCCACGCGCATAGACTCACTCAGCCCTGTCTTGCCCTCTGTCTCGGTGATACGCTTGCCATACGGCTTGGAGTCTGTAAACTCCAGAAAGTCCACAGGCTTCAGCTCCCCATACAGCTCTTCAAATTCCTCCTCATCAAAGAGGATAGAGAAATAAGCCTCAGCGTCTACCCGCTCGTGATAGTTGCAGTGAGGGCATGTATAGAGATTCTCCTCCAGTTGTGTAGTGAGGTACACTTTTTTGCAGCCGTTGCACTTATGCCAGACGCCATCAGGGGTCTCCAGCTTCTGTTCGGTGTTTGTCTCTACGCCTTTGCGCAGGCGCTTCCACCACGGCACTCTTTCCTGACTCATATATGATACTCGCCAGCCTCGCCTATCAGCGGCGCGGCCGGCACATTTATACAGTGAAGAAATACAATCACAGATTGTTTGATTTAGTGACTAAAACCACCTCCTCCGCCCTGCAGCTACCCCTATCGACGGATACGCACAGCCACAGATTTTAAAGATACGAAAGATTACGCGATGGTCACATCCTTGCTCAGGTACACATCCTGTATCGCGTTGAGCAGGGCTACACCCTCCTTCAGCGGACGCTGGAATGCCTTACGGCCAGATATCAGGCCCATGCCACCTGCACGCTTATTGATGATAGCTGTAGTGACTGCTTCAGCCAGGTCAGAGTCACCTGATGAGGCACCACCTGAGTTGATCAGGCCTACACGACCCATATAGC
>CAZNDJ010000083.1:0-16056 GCA_964571705.1 uncultured Chitinophagaceae bacterium | reverse complement strand
ATGTGTCCTTAGAGCCGCCTAGCATTATAAAGACGACCTTGCCCCTGCATGCATCCAGTGCAGGCCAGCCGTGATCCAGGGCCATCTCCTTCATGTTGGCATATTGCCCCATCAGGCGATCTGGTGTGAGTACATTTGTCAGGCTATCGCCAAATACCGAGCGTATATCTGCATCTATCTCATCATAGGCCACACTATCAAAAGGTACTACCCGCTTGAATCCCAAGAAGCGCAGAGCGCCACTCTGATCTCCGGGTCCACCGGTCTTAGGCTCTACATTGACAAATATCGGCAGATGCGATGGATGAGCATCGCTCCATTGCTTCAGAGCCTGTAGAGATTGTTTGAAAGTGTAATAGTGCGTCTGATAGTCTATATCCTTTATGTGCAGGACCTTCAGGCCGGGCTTCTTTAGTTCCTCCACCTGAGACCTCACAGGCATTCCATGTACAAAGGCATTCACCTTCCTTTTGTATAGCGCGCCACCTTTGGGATCATTGTAGATATCTATCTCCAGCCCACGCATATGGTACATAAACTGGGAATCAAACGGCAGATGGCCGTAATCTATCCTTATTGGATTGCCTTCATCACCCAGCTGCTTGCGAAACTTGAGCAGAAACCTCATGACACGAGGATCAGGCAGTTTTTTGTAGCTATTGTGGCTGCCTATGACTTGAATATCATTTAACCGTAGTGGCTGCTGCGCGCTAGCCATTTGCAGACACAATACGGCAGATAAAATGAATAGAAATTTCATGGTATGATTGATCCGCTAAAGATAATGTCAAATCATAGCTCGAATGAGAAGATTGTACACAGTATTTCAAACGGATAGCGGATACTACCAAGCGATATATATACTGTTTTAATGTAATTCGTTTTGTTAAAAACAGAATATATATTTGAACTATACACAGGTAAATGATCTCAGCCGCCCAGATCGAAAATTGTTTTGCTGCGCAGGCCTTGGCACAAGATGCTAAGGGCAAAAAGCTACAGATAGCAGGTGGGGTATTGGGTATTGCGGGAGCTATTTTTTATCTGGCGGGGATTGGTGAGTCTGGGATCGGGATTTTTCTATTTGTGCTGGGACTGGCTGCCATACTTCTATCTGTGCCATATATATTGCTGACCAAGACGCACCGTGACAATGCAGCGCTTATCTACGAGGTACTGAGTAGCCGCCCACGTGATATGATCTGGGCCTATATAGTGAGGGAATCTATGAATGATATACCGGTGGGCACCGGGGCTGTGATCTGTGTGAGAAATCCGAACAAAAAGCTTGCGATCGAGCGAAAATTCCTACCTGACACAGATGAAAACACATTTCTTACAGCGCTTCGTGAGTTCCATCCTGATATTGTATTAGGGTATAGCAGCGAGGCAGAAAATGCGTTCACTAAAACCAACTATAAATTATGAGCAACACGGAATCCCCGCAAAACAATGCCGAAGAGATCGACCCGGAGTACGACCGTGGCATTAAATCTGTACTGACAGGGGTACTGTTTATTGTTATTTCTATAGCCTATTACTTCCTGGCCAGCCATTGGGATGCTCATCCCCCAGAGCGTGAGAGGGCGATATACGCTATGATTCATGGTATTTTTGGTACGGTAGGGGGCGCCGTAGTATTCGCAGCTATCGGCTTAGTCAGCATGGGATTTGGCGTAGTTATCATTCGCCGCTATAAAGCTTCTAAAACACAATAACCATTAAATCAAAACAATGAAAAAAAGTATCCTTACACTCGCTATTGGCGCCCTGCTATTTGCGCTGCCAGCTTGCAACAGCAATCAGCCACCGGCCCAGGCTATCAAACTCACAGCGGGGCCTGATCCATCTCTAGACAATAAAATAGTATCAGTAGAAGGCTATGCATCTCTACCTACTATGACTGGCGGTGGCGGATCACTGCTGCTGGTACCTGATAAAACATCTCAGGAGGGGGGCCTCATAGTGTCAGTACCACATGGCAATGACAATAATCAAATGGTATCACTACCTGCCAAGTACCAAAACTCCGACCTCAAGTTAAAATCCGATAAGGGAGAAACTCTGGGATACATGGATTACATACGGGTGACAGGCGAGTACATGTATATTCATTCCAATAAAATGGTAACAATCGAAAAAGTAACCAAGATCGAAAAGGCGACTCCAGCCGCAGGACAATAATTCAGATCTGAATTAGATTTATAAGATAACCTCCTTGCCAGCCAGGATCGTCACACGGTTCTGGCTGGTCAGGCGTGGGATGAGAGCATCAGCCTTAGGCAGCTCATACTCAAAGAAGTATTGCACCGCATGAAGCTTTGACTGAAGGAACTCTGGAGAGTAGGATCTGCTACCGGATTGTTTCAGTTCCTCCACTTTTGTACCCTGCTTCAGCCACTGCCAGGCCACCGTCAGGATACCAAACAATTCCAGATACAGCGTAGCATCAGAGAGGTATGCCTCCGGTCCCTCTGCCTGCGCCACACTGATCAGGTGCATAGTGACCTCTTGTAGCTTCATTAGTTTATCTCCCAGTGCGATCGCGTTTGGTTTCAGGTTGTCATACTGCTGTGCTTTCTGTATATCCGCCATCACTTCCTGCATCAGCAGCATGGTAGCCATACCATTCTTCATCATCACCTTGCGGCCTAGCAGGTCCATGCCATGTATGGCTGTGGCCCCCTCATGTATCGTATGGATGCGCGTTTCTCTAAAGAAAAGCTCCGCCAAAAACTCCTTTGTATAGCCATACCCTCCAAATATCTGAAGACCAGCACTGGTAGACAGGATACTCATCTCTGCCGGATATGATTTCACCATCGGCGTCAGCAGTTCGAGCAGCATATGGTTATTTTCTTTCTCCAGGCCCTCGCTGGCCATCCACCGGTCATACCTATTGCATGCTTCCAGCACCAGCGATAGTGAACCTTCGGTCACAGCCTTTTGAAACAATAGCAACCTCCGCACATCAGCATGCTCTATCAGCGCTACCTGAGGCTTAGATGGGTCTTTCTCCGTTACTTTGCGCCCCTGTGTACGGACGTTAGCGTACTCCAGAGCGTTATAGTAGGCAGCAGATGATATGGATGTGGCATTGCAGCCCACACCTATACGCGCCTCATTCATCATTTGAAACATATAGCTGAGCCCCTTGTGCTCCTCTCCTACCAGATAGCCGCGGCAGTCATTATTCTCACCCATCATCAGGTGTGCTATCGGTGCACCGTGATAGCCCATCTTGTGAAACACACCAGCAGTATTGACATCATTGAAAGTCAGACTACCATCTGCCTCCGGCCGCAGGCGCGGTACTACGAAGAGAGATATGCCTTTCGTGCCTGCTGGCGCGCCCTCTATCCGGGCCAGCATCAGATGCACGATATTATCCACCGCATCGCTATCTCCGCAGCTGATAAAGACTTTCTGACCCTTTATCAGGTAGTGCCCATGCTCCGTACGAGTGGCTGTAGTCACAATATCTGACAGGGAACTACCCGCACCAGGCTCACTGAGCGCCATAGTACCCTGCCACTCGCCAGCATACATTTTGGGGATATAGGTATCCTTCAGTTCTTTGGTAGCAAACGACTCTATCAGGTGAGCAGCACCTGTAGTCAGAAAGCCATAAACCATCGGTGAGTAATTGGCCGCAGCCATGATAAAACCTACCGCCTGCACGATGGTGAAAGGCACTTGCAACCCGCCATACTCATGCGGCGCAGACATAGATATCCAGCCATCCCGGCCAAACTGCTGCATGATCTCCCGCATCTTAGGATGCACTTTCACGCGGCCGTTTTCTATATATGGAGGCTTGGTGTCCATCTCTACGAGTATCGGGCGCAGCTGCTGCTCAGAGAGCGTGGCGGCTGCATCTATGATCATGTCGAGGCTCTCAGGCGTATGATCTTTAAAAAGGTCGAGTTTGCACAGTTCCGCTATCGGAAACATCTCGTGCAGCATGAAGCGAAGGTTCTCTTTAGAGTAGAATTGAGCGGACATCTGGGACAGGTTTTGTTCTATCCGATGAATGTATAAAATATCCTCAAATAAAAACGGCTGGCGAGGATGATCCTGCCAGCCGTTAGCTTATGAGTAGCTTTATTACTTACCCTTTATGATCTGCTTGCTGTATGTTTTGCCGTTGGCAGAGATGCTCACTACATAGCTACCTGCAGCCAGACCATCTATAAAGGCCTTCGTATTGTACAGGCCATACTGAGTCTGCTGCGCAGATTGAGTATAGACATTTCGGCCGTTCATGTCGGTGATAGTCACATCTACCTTAGATGGCTCAGAGAGGTAGTACTGGATCGCCACTTCATTTTCTGCGGGATTAGGATACATACCAAGTATGAGGATGTTATTGGCCACCTCACCTATACCTGTGATGAATGGTGTCAGTGGTGGATTGCCCGGACGAGGTCCGAGGACCGATGGTGCCTGGCGCAGGAAGCGCTCATTATCCAGGTTCATCCACTGTGCCACATCGGTAGGCGTATAGGTCTTGCTGGTCACAGTGCTCATGTGTATCCAGTCGCCTTGCACACGTACCTTGTTTACATCCAGCAGCAGGTAGCCGCGCTTGCTCAGCTCCGCATATTTCACATGCTTATCAAAAAGCTGGATCAAAGACAGCGGTACAGAGCCTAGTCCATTAAAAGTAGGTGACGTCACACTCGTACAAACAAACTCCGTAGCCACTGATCCACGCCCGGTCGTCTGATTGTATGTAGAGTCTGGATGCGGTATATCATTGCCCCATGAGCAGTGGATATCGCCAGTCAGGAAGACCACATCTTTGATATTATTCTGCATGATGTGGTCCAGTACGCGCTTGCGCTCTGCAGGATAGCCATCCCACTGGTCACCATTCAGTACCTGGTCACCGGTACCGAGGTTTACATGCAATGGGGCTACCATCACCTGATTGCCTATTACTTTCCATTTAGCCGTAGAGCCGGTCAGTTCTCCTTTAAACCATGTCAGCTGATCAGTACCCAGCAGTTTGCGGTTAGGGTCAGAGAGGAATGAATTGCTGGCTGAAATGAACTGGCCCAGGGAGGAGTCGCGACCCTCATATCGGGTATCGATCATGATCAGGTCGAGCAGGTCGCCCCAGTGCTCAGTACGGTGTATGATCGTATCATTGCCTGCAGCTGCCTCACGGATCGGTAGCCACTCAAAATAGGCGCGTTTGCCTGCATCCTTGCGTGTAAACCAATCACCTTCTGTAGATGGAGTATGGTTTTGGGCTCCACTGTAGTATGAGTCATTGGCTGTCTCATGGTCATCCCAGATGGTGATGAATGGATACTGCTGGTGGCAGTACCTCAGATCCGGGTCCAGCTTATACTGAGAGTGGCGCATGCGGTAGTCCGCCAGCGTCAGTGCCTCATGGCCAGGATCGTGGATACGGTTAGTATCCCCGGTGTAGCCGTAGCCTTGTCCCTCATACTCGTAGTAGTAGTCACCCAGGTGCAGTACAGCATCCAGGTCATTGCGCGTAGCGATGTCGTGATACACGTTAAAGAATCCTGCCTGGAAATTGGAACAGGCTATGACCGCAAAACGCAGGCTATCAATATTACCGACTGGTGCGGTGCGCGTACGGCCGGTGGCGGAGTACCTGTTGTACGCCTTGAAGCGATAGTAGTACCAGCTACCAGCTGTGAGGCCTGTGGCGTCTACTTTCACAGTATGGTCGCGGGAGGTATCGGTGCTCACAGTACCAGAGCCCACCACATTGGCAAAGGCGGTATCCGTAGCTATCTGCCAGTCCACATTCACAGTATTGTCATCCGTAGTGACGCGGGTCCACAGGATGATGCGGTCTGCGAGTGGATCGCCCGAGGCCACACCGTGAAAGAATGGCGCCAGCGTGCTATCTACATGCGGCCGCGATGGGAGCAGGTAGCTCTGGGCCTGTAGGCCTATCGCCGCTACCATGCACATCAGGATCAGTGCAAATTTGTTCATTGAGGGGTTACTTTATTTGTTTTAGGTTATTAATTGTCTATGCTTATTTCGCTTTTACGAGTTGCTTGCTGTAGGTCTTGCCACTAGAGGTGATGCTCACTATATAGCTGCCGGCAGCGAGATTGTCGATATACTCTTTGCTGCTGTACAGGCCATATTGTGTCTGCTGTTCTTCGCGGGTGTACACTGTCTTGCCGCTCATATCTGTGATATGGATCGTCACCTTGGCAGGCTCAGACAGGTAGTATTGTATCGCTACTTCATTCTCCGCAGGATTAGGATAGCAGCCTATCACGATCATATCATTGGCTACGTTTTTCACCCCAGTGACGATAGTGTATGGCATCAGAGGTGGGTTGCCTGGACGTGGTCCCAGCGGCGAGGTAGCACGGCGCAGGAAGCGCTCTCCGTCCATATTCATCCAGTAGCCATCATCCGTCACTGTAAAGTTGTGGTTGGTCACCGTATTCAGGTGTAGCCAGTCACCTTGTATGCGCTGCTTATTTACATCCAGCAGCACATAGCCGCGCTTGGTCAGCTCCACATACTTCATGTGCGGGTTGTAGCCCTGCAGATTGCCTATCGGAATTATATCGAGACCATTGCTCGGTGATGTGATAGAAGTAGTCACAAACTCCGTAGCCACTGATCCATGTCCTGTAGCCAGTACATAGGTCGAGTCAGGATGCGGTATATCATTGCCCCATGAGGTATGTATATCCCCGGTCACAAATACAACGTTATTGATACCATTCTGCATGATATGATCCAGTACGCGCCTGCGCTCTGCAGGATAGCCATCCCACTGGTCACCATTTACGATCAGTTTTGGATTGGCAGATGTAGTGAGAGGTGCTATCATTACCTGATTGCCTATGATACGCCACTTGGCTGTAGAGGCACTGAGCTCACCTTTGAACCATGTCAGCTGGTCACGGCCCAGCAGCTGGCGGTTTGTGTCAGTGACGTAGGATACAGTATCAGGTATGAATGTACCCAGTGTGGAGTCACGACCTTCATAACGGGTATCCAGCATGATAAAGTCGATCAGGTCACCCCACTTTTCCGTACGGCGTACCGTTGTATCATTGTTAGCAGATACTTCGCGTATAGGCATCCACTCAAAGTAGGCTCTCTTACCAGCATCCTTCCTGGTAAACCAATCTCCCTCTGTAGCCGGATTATGATTCTCAGCTCCCAGCTGATAGGAGTCATTAGCCGTCTCATGGTCATCCCAGATAGTGATGAATGGATACTGCTGATGGCATAGGCGGAGATCTGGATCCAGCTTGTACTGAGAGTGGCGCATACGGTAGTCCGACAGAGTTTGCGCATTGTGGTCGCCCGGATCATGCAGGCGGCTACTATCTCCCGTGTAGCCATAGCCACGAGCTTTGTACTCATAGTAGTAGTCGCCCAGGTGCAGTACGGCATCTATATCATTGCGAGTACCTATACTTTGGTAAACATTAAAGAATCCTGCCTGAAAATTAGAGCAGGCTACGATAGCAAAGCGCAGGCTGTCGGTATTGCCTGACGGTGCTGTGCGCGTACGGCCTGTAGAGGAGTGCTTGCCATAAGCTGTAAACCGGTAGTAGTACCAGGTAGCAGGGCTGAGGCCTGTGGCGTCTACTTTCACCGTATTATCCTTTGATGTATCGGTCGTGATGGTGCCAGAGGTTACCACATTGACAAAAGCAGTGTCGGTAGCGATCTGCCAATCTACAGATACAGTAGCATCATCGGTAGTGACGCGGGTCCAGAGTATGATCCTATCGGCCAGTGGATCACCAGAGGCTACTCCATGAAAGAAGGGAGCCAGCGCACTATCTACCAGCGGACGGGAGGGCAGCAAGTGGCTATTCTGGCCATAGGTCATGGCAGAAAAAGCACAGAACGCGATAAGCGTAAAGATTTTATTCATTACAGTGGTTTATTGTTAAATAAATGTAACCAAATAACGGAAATAGAGTATGTGTGTCTGACAAATTTCGGCAAAACGGGTAATAGAATCATTGTCCATATGTTAATTCACAGTGGTTATCCCAGTTGAAAACCACAGCCATATGTTCATATAAAAGGCTTTGCCTATTCCCTGATTTTGCCGTAAGTTCGCACACTATTTTTATGTCAGATAATGGATAATTACTCATACCTCAGCAACGCTACGCCCGAGTATCTGGAAAACCTCTACCGGGATTTCAAAAGCAAACCAGAATCAGTAGATCCGGAGTTCAAAAAGTTTTTTGAAGGCTTTGACCTCGCATCTACTACCTACAATGGTAAACCTGGCGGCAGTGTCTCTGCAGATGAGTTTAAGGTTTACGCGCTCATCGCAGCCTATCGCAATAAGGGCCACCTCAAGGCGGTGACCAATCCTATCCGTCCGCGTATGGACCGCCACCCTGATCTTGAGCTGAGCGACTTTGGCCTCACGGACAAGGATCTTGACAAGAAATTTGCCATCGGCTCTGAGCTTGGCCTGGCCAATGCCACCCTGCGCGATATCATCGCACGGCTGGAGGCGGTGTACTGTGGCCCTATAGGCTTTGAGTACGGCTATGTACGTGTGAAGGAAGAGATCGCCTATTTCCGCGAGAAGATAGAAAAGCTGGATGCGATCAAATACAGCGTACAGAAGAAAGAGCGCATACTGAGAAAGCTCAATCAGGCTGTCGTATTTGAGAAATTTCTGGGCACAAAATATATTGGACAGAAGCGTTTCTCCCTGGAGGGTGGCGAGTCTACCATACCGGGCCTCGATGCGGTGATACATACTGCTGCCGAGGGCAATGTGGAGGAGATCGTGATAGGCATGGCACACCGTGGCCGCCTCAATATCCTGGCCAATATCATGGGCAAGACCTATGAAGAGATCTTCAACGAGTTTCAGGGTACTGCCCTCTACGATATATCTCTGGGCGATGGTGATGTGAAGTACCACCTCGGCTACTCCCACCAGTATCCTACAGACAGCAATAAATCAGTTTATCTCAAGCTGATCCCTAACCCATCTCACCTCGAGGCGGTCAATCCTGTGGTAGAAGGCTTCGTACGTGCCAAGTCTGACGCGATATACAATTCAGATTATGACAAGATCATGCCTATCCTCATCCACGGTGACGCAGCTGTGGCAGGCCAGGGCATCATCTATGAGGTACTCCAGATGGCCAAGCTGCCAGGCTACTACACAGGAGGCACGCTGCACTATGTGATCAATAATCAGATAGGCTTTACGACAGACTTTGAAGATGGCCGCTCGTCTGATTATTGCAGCTCTATCGCTGCTACCATCGAGGCACCAGTACTGCACGTGAATGGCGATGACGTGGAGGCTGTGGTATATGCGTCTGAGATAGCAGCAGAGTACAGGCAAAAGTTTAACAAGGATATCTTCATAGACATGGTGTGCTACCGCAAGTGGGGCCACAATGAGAGCGATGAGCCTAAGTTTACCCAGCCTATGATGTACAAGCTGATAGACGCGCATACCAATCCGCGCGATATCTATATCAGCAAGCTGGAAAAAGAAGGCTCTATCACTGATGATATGGCCAAGAGGCTGGAGAAAGAATTTTGGGCAGACCTGCAGGCGCGCCTCGATGCCGTGAAGGAAAACCCACCTCCATACCAGCCGCAGTCTACCGAGACTGCATGGCAGACCCTCCGCTCAGCTACCAGCAAGGACTTTGAAAAGTCTCCTGATACCGGCATTAGCAAAGGCAATCTCGATAAACTGATCGACGCGCTCACCACCATACCGGCAGACCTCACGCCGCTCCGCCAGGTGCAGAAGCACATAGAGGACCGCAAGGACAAACTGGTGACCAATAAGATCGTAGACTGGGCTGCAGCAGAGCTGATGGCCTATGGCAGCATCCTGCTGGATGGCAAAAACGTACGCCTGAGTGGTGAGGATGTGAAGCGTGGCACTTTCACGCACCGCCACGCTGTGATCACTGATATCAATACCGAGCGTGAATACAACCGCCTCGCTCCTCTCGAATCTGACAAGAGTAAATTCTTTATCTATAACTCGCACCTGAGTGAATATGGTGTACTCGGCTTTGAGTACGGATACTCTATCACCCACCCTGATCCACTGGTGATCTGGGAGGCGCAGTACGGAGACTTTAGCAATGGTGCACAGATCATCACAGACCAGTTCGTAGCCTCTGGCGAGACCAAATGGCAACGCAAGAGCGGCCTGGTAATGCTGCTCCCGCACGGCTATGAAGGCGAGGGCCCTGAGCACTCTTCAGCCCGTCTGGAGCGCTACCTCCAGCTCTGCGCTGAGCTGAATATGGTGGTGGTCAATATCACTGATCCGGCCAACTACTTCCACGCACTGCGTCGACAGCTTGCATGGGAGTTTCGCAAGCCGCTCGTGGTCATGAGTCCTAAGTCACTCCTCCGCCACCCGCGCGCCATCTCTCCGCTGGAGAATGTGACCAAGGGTGGTTTCCAGGAGGTGCTGGACGATCCACAGTTCAAAGATGGCAAGAAGGTCCGTCGTGTAGTACTCTGCACCGGCAAGATCTACTATGAGCTGCTGGAGAAACAAGAAAAAGACGGCGTGAAGGATGTAGCTGTAGTGCGTATGGAGCAGCTCTACCCGCTGCCGTACACCCAGCTGGAGGCACTCACAGTTAAATATCCTAAAGCGGAATTCGTCTGGGTGCAGGAGGAGCCTAAGAATAATGGCGCCTGGACATTCCTCCTCAGCAGGCTCTACGAAAATGGCTTGTATGACAAGATGAAGCTCCGCGTCATAGCCCGCAAAAATTCAGCCTCACCTGCTACGGGCTTCAAGAAGCAGCACGTGAAGGAGCAGGATGAAATACTCAGCAAAGCTTTCGAATAAGTTTACCTGACATCGTTTGGGTCGTAATTTCTGTTAAAATCGACCTCATACATTAAACCTCGCAGAGACTTGTGCGCTTTGGGCCGCATATTTGGAATTCTATCCAGAATATGCATTCCATCAAAAAACTCCTCCGTTTCCTCAAGCCTCTCTACCCACAGGTGAGGGTCATCTATATACTAGCCATCCTGCAGGGCGTCTTTTACCTTTCGGTACCGCTGGGTATCCAGGCTGTGGTCACGTACACCATGGCTGGCCAGATGTCTGCCTCGCTGGTATTGCTTAGCACGCTTACTGTTTTGGCTGTGATCTTCATGGGCCTCTTTCAGATGTGGAAGATGCGCGCCAACGAAACCCTTCAGCAACATATCGTAGCCCGTATAGGAATTGGCTTTTCGCAGAAACTCTCCCGCCTCCGTCAGGATCATGAGCGTGCTACGAGGACTGATAATCACATCAATTATTTCTTTGATACACTGACCCTGCAGAAAGGTTTATCAAAGATACTGATGGAGCTCTCGTACGCACTTATCAGCATCTTTTTCGGCTTTATACTACTGAGCCTTTACAATCCCGTCTTTATCGTATTCACAGTCGTCACTGCCCTTATCTTTTTTGTCATCATCCGCGTCACCGGTAGGCGTGCTATGGACACCAGCCTCTCTGAGTCAAAGGAAAAGTACAAGTTTGTAGACAAGCTCCATCAGGTATTTGATGCAGCACAAGATGGGCTAAAAACCGGAGATGAATCGACAAAGGCTGCCGATGCTTCGCTTGTGAAATACATCCGATACAAGAGTCAGCACTTTCAGGTACTGGACCTGCAGTATAGGAGCATCTTCATCTTCAAGATTGTATTTACAGCCCTCCTGCTTTTCCTGGGCATCTGGCTGGTACAGCAAGGTTATATCAATATCGGCCAGTTCGTGGCCTCTGAGATACTTGTCATACTTATCATAAATGGAGTGGAGAAACTCATTACCAGTCTCGACACCGTATATGATGTACTCACCTCGATAGAAAAGCTCGATCAGGCTCTGGGCCATGATGGCATGCTGAACTACCTGCTCACCGCTCCTGATCCTGGCGTAGGCAAGGAAGTCTATGAAAGCGTGTACCAATACCGCTACGCACGTGTCACACGCATCCTGTTTTACAGTATGCTTGCGGTTGGTTTCCTCACGCTGCTGATGCCGTGGAACCAGACCGTGACCAGCACAGGCAAAGTGACCACCCTCAATCCGTCTGACAAGCCACAGACCATCCCTTCCCGTATACCGGGTCGTATAGAGAAGTGGTTTGTCAAGGAGGGCGAAGTACTAAAGAAGGGTGATACCATTGCATATATATCCGAGATCAAAGACGATTATTTTGACCCGCAGCTCATAGGTCGCGTGGAGTCACAGCTCAAGTCAAAGGAGTCTACCATCAGCTCTTACGAGCAGAAGGTATCTGCCATAGACCAGCAGCTCGATGCGCTCAACCAGGCCCGTTCTCTCAAATTGGAGCAGGCCAAAAACAAGCTCCTGCAGGCGCGCAACAAACTGAAGAGTGATAGTATCGAGTACTTCTCTATTCAGCAGAATAATGATATCAATCAAAACCAGTTCAAGCGCTATGAAGAGCTACTGACCAAAGGGGTGATTTCCCGGACCGACTTCGAGTCCCGTAAAGCTAAACTTCAGGAGAGCCAGGCCAAGACCATAGCAGCAGAGAACAAATGGATGAATAGCAAAAACGAGATCACCAACCTGCTCATAGAGATCAACGCCATACAGCAGGACTACAATGAGAAAATGACCAAGGCTGAGTCTGAAAAATTCTCTGCGCTATCCTCCATGTACGATGCAGAGGCTGCCCTCACCAAGATGCAAGGCCAGCTCACAGGCTACACCATCCGCTCCGGCTACTACTATGTCACCGCGCCTCAGGACGGATATGTGACTCAGACATTTGTGCAGGGGGTGGGAGATATCGTGAAAGAAGGCATGCCGCTCATCAGTTTTGTACCACAGACGCCAAATCTCTCCGTGGAGCTCTACATAGACCCGATGGATCTGGCTCTCGTGCAAAAAGACATGCGTGTGCAGATCACATTTGATGGCTGGCCGGCATTTGTCTTTTCCGGCTGGCCGGGTATGAGCATAGGCACCTACACGGGCCGCGTAGTAGCTATAGACCGGGCTATCTCGGCCAATGGCAAATTCCGGATACTCGTGGGCCGTGGTGACCAGGAGTGGCCGCATGTGCTGTCCGTGGGCACCGGTGCCAAGGGTTTCGCCCTGCTGAATAAAGTGCCTCTGGCCTACGAAATATGGAGAAAAGTAAACGGCTTCCCTCCTGACTTTTACAAATCAACTACTACTACCACATATGACGACAAGAAGAAAAAGTAAGCTCCTGTTCTTTGTCGCCTGGTTCTTCGCCTACGGTCTTGCTGCCCAGCGCATACCGGAGTACAATGACTTTATCAATAATGTTAAGACCTATCACCCATTGGCTGTTCGCGCCAATAATATCAAGGCCAAAGGTGATTGGCTGTTCAGATCAGCACAGGGCGGCTATGACCCGCTGGTCAGCGTGGAGTATGAGAATAAAAACTTCGATAGTAAAACCTACTATTCTACCCTGCTCACTAAGGTGAAGCAGCCTATCTATACCTCGCAGTACATCACCACGGGCTATGAATATGGCTCGGGCTACTATCTTAATCCTGAGTTTAAGACCGCGGCGTATGGTCTGCCATACATAGGTGTAGAGGCTTCATTATTGCAGGGGCTTGTCACTGACAAGCGCCGTACGGAACTGATCAAGGCCAAAGGCTACAAGACATACTATGATGCGGACCGCAATATCTTGCTCAATGACTTGATGTACAGTGCCACATTGACTTATTTTGACTGGCTCTATTCCAATAGGGAGATCGGCATCCAGAGGTATTTTCTCCGGCTGGCAGAGGACCGCTACAATGGTATCAAGGCACTGGCCGATCTGGGGGAAAAAGCTACCGCAGATACCATAGAGGCCAGCATCCTCTACAGAGGCCGCAGCCTGGACCTTCGCAGTGCGGAGCTGGAGTACAGCAAGCGGTCGGTCAGCCTGAAAATGCTAAACTGGAGCAGCGATGGACCGATGACCGTGATCAGCGAGAGTCGCATCAAAGACAGCCTGGAATACTACTGCTACAAGGCGCTCATGGCATGGGGCTACCAGCCTAAAGGTAACGCTACCACCAATCCGCTCCTGACCAAGTATGAGTCTACCGATCATATCCTGAAGGCCGATCTGCGCTACAAGGCTGAGCTGATCAAGCCCAAACTGGATGTGAAGTACAATTTCCTCTTCAATACAAATGGCGCCGGCAGCGCCGTGGCCGATATCAGCAACTATCGGGTGGCAGTCAATTTCTCTATGCCGCTCCTCCTGCGCACATCGCGTAGCGACTACCAGCTGGCACGCCTGGAGCGCACCAATAATCAGCAGGAACTTCAGAACAAGACGAATGAAATATCGCAAAAACTCTCTCTCACTGCACAAAACCTCGACCTGCTCAAGGAACAGATCCAGAATGCAGAGACCAACGCCCGGTACAGCCAGCTGCTGCTGGATGCAGAAAAGCTGAAATATGAACACGGTGAGAGCAGCCTCTTTCTCATCAATACGAGGGAGAGCAAACTGCTGGAGACTGAGCTGAAATTGGCCGAATACCGGCTCAAATTCCTTCGCAGCTACTTTGAATACATCTACCTGGTGGGCAATATGGAGTACACTCTATAGAAACACGGCGCAAAACACTGTTGCCCTTATTCATATTAATCCTATTTTTGCTCCCGCAAAAGCTTAAAATAAACAATGGCTGAATTAAAAATACCCGCAGTAGCGGAATCGATCACCGAGGTTACTCTTTCTAAATTTCTGGTAAAGGACGGCGACTATGTAGAGCTGGACCAGCCCATCTGCGAGGTAGAGACAGACAAAGCCTCGCAGGAGCTCCCCTCTCCCGCCGCCGGCAAGGTAAAACTCGTAGCGAGTGAAGGCGATGATCTGAAGGTGGGCGCACTAGTAGCCACTATAGATGAAAGCGCAGCCGCGCCGGCCAAAGCAGCCAAGACCGAAGAAAAGAAAACTGAAGCGCCCAAGGCCGAGCAGAAAAAAGCTGAAGCACCCAAAGCTGAGGCCAAGGCTCCGGTGACTGAGACAAAGACCAGCTATGCCACTGGGTCAGCACCTCCTGCAGCACAGAAAATACTGGACGAAGGCGGAGTAGCTAATAAGGATGTAAAAGGCACAGGCGTATCTGGCCGTATTACTAAGGCGGATGCACTCGAGGCGATCAAAAATAAAGCCTCTATAGGAGGTACCAAAAAAGAAGCATTCAGCCGTGGCGAGAGGGTAGAGAAGATGAGCCGCCTGCGCAAGACCGTATCTGAGCGTCTGGTGTACTCCAAGAATAGCACCGCCATGCTCACCACATTCAATGAGGTGGACATGACCAATATCAATAAGATCCGCGCCAAATACGGTGATGCTTTCAAGAAGAAGTATGAGGTCAACCTCGGTATGATGAGCTTCTTTACCAAGGCTGTCTGCCTGGCGCTGGAGAAGTATCCTGCCGTGAATGCCTACATAGAGGAAGGCAACATCGTGTATCATGACTACTGTGATATCTCCATAGCAGTATCTACTCCTAAGGGCCTGGTAGTACCTGTGATCCGCAATGCAGAATCTCTCTCTCTGGCCGAGATCGAAAAAACCGTAAAATCCCTCGCCATCAAAGGCCGCGACGGACAGCTCACCATGGATGATATGACCGGTGGTACTTTCACCATCTCTAATGGTGGCGTCTTCGGTTCGCTCATGAGCACGCCTATCATAAATCCTCCACAGTCTGCCATCCTCGGCATGCACAAAGTGCAAGACCGCCCGATGGTCATAGATGGCAAAATCGAGATCCGTCCCATGATGTATCTGGCTGTATCATACGACCACCGTATCATAGATGGCAAGGAATCCGTAGGCTTCCTCGTAGCCATCAAGGACTTCCTGGAGAATCCGGACAAAATGCTCCTCGGCGCAGATCCTATAGACCTGCTGCTGGAGATGATATGATATAATACTGAAAGGCCCGGTTTTGCCGGGCCTTCGTTTTCCTATCAGATCATAGATAAAGGTTATCACAACATTTGTACATTATCCTTACTTTCACACCC
>CAZNDJ010000082.1:0-16105 GCA_964571705.1 uncultured Chitinophagaceae bacterium | reverse complement strand
GTGCAGCATGGCTTCTTTGATATACTAAACCATCAGGACATGATGGAGGAATTTCGCCGTAGGGTACCGGTACATACCTATAGTGATATGGCGGTGTGGTGGGACCGGGCCCGAAAGGGTGAGCGCGACATCACCTGGAAGGGTATCATCAAGTACTTTGCGCTCAGCTCAGGGACCTCTGAGGGTGCCAGCAAATATGTGCCGGTGTCTAAGCACATGATCCGCGCCATACAGCGCTCCAGCCTGAAGCAATACGCCTCGATACTGAAAGATAAAGAAGTGCCGGTCACGGTCTTCAGCCACAGCTCTGTGATGATGGGCAGCAGTACCAATCTGCGCTATGTAGGCTCTCATCAGGAGGGTGACCTGAGTGGTATCGTGACCACACGTATACCGCTGTGGTTTGAGGCCTTTGCCAAGCCGGGGGTGCAGACGCGCCGGATGGCCTGGCAGGATAAGATACACGCTATAGCAGATCAGGCAAAGGAGTGGGATGTGTCTATGATAGGAGGGGTGCCGGCGTGGATCATCATGCTTTTTGAGGAGATGTGTGAGAAGTACAATGTGAAGTCCGTACATGAGATATGGCCACATCTCAAGGTCTATTTTCATGGCGGAGTGGCTATCACGCCATACCTTACAGCGCTGCGCTCTTTCTTTGCAGAGGAGGTCTTTCTCTTTGAGACATACCTGGCGTCTGAGGGGTTCTTTGCCTATCAGAGCAGGCTGCATGCGGAGGGTATGAAGCTGATCGCTAACAACGGCATCTACTTTGAGTTCATCCCATTCAATGAGGAGTACTTTGACGAAGAGGGCAACCTGCGTGACCGCTTTCCCAGGACGCATCATGTGGAGGAGATCGTAGAGGGGCAGGAGTATGCCATGGTGATCTCTACCTGCTCCGGCGCATGGCGCTACCTGATAGGGGACACTATCCGCTTTGAGTCGCTGCGGTATATGGAGATATCTATCACGGGCCGGACCAAGCACTACCTCAGCCTCTGCCAGGAGCACCTCTCCGTAGAGAATATGAATGATGCGCTGGCCGCCACGGCTGCTGTCTTTGGCGTGCACTGTCAGGAGTACTGCGTGGCCGGGATCAAACTGGAGGCTGGCTTCGCACATGAGTGGTATGTGAGTATAGATGCGGAGGTGGACGGAGAGTCCTTTACCCGCATGCTGGATGACAAGCTCAGGGAGCTGAATGATGACTACGCTACCGAGCGGGACTTTGCCCTGAAAAAGGTAACTGTACGGTTTCTTCCTAATGAAGCCTTCACCGGATTTCTGGCCGAGCTGGGCAAGCAAGGAGCTCAGGTCAAGTTTCCCAGGGTGATAAAGGGCGCGCAATACGAGCGCTGGGTATCTTTTCTGCAGAAAAATCAATTTTGACCTCTATTTATTTGATTATTAATAGTAAAGGGTTAACTTAGTCATAACCTGAGAGGCGTATTTTTGTACAAGCAAAACCCCGTGCTATGCGTACTATCTACCCAAAACTTATTACTACTCTCTTTATCATTCTGCTCGTAGCGCTCGTAGTGCGCCATACCGGCACGCAGGGACAGGCTCCTGGTCATAACACGCCCCAGCAACTCGGCTACACCAGCCCGAAATAGTATAAGCATACAAGAAAAGGCGTCGGGCAAAACCTTGTTGCAACGTCTTTCGTATATGCTTGTACCCCATGCAAGAAGCTCTATCCCACATCCGATCATTCTGGGCCTGCCTGACCTCTGTAGGTGCCTCCAATGACCTAGCCGCCCACGAGCGCAAATACGTCAGATTTACCAATGTCGTAGCTACTCTCACGGCACTGGCTGTAGCTTTCTACATACCCATCAGTATATGGCAGCACCAATACGTGCTGGCCACCCTGCAGGCAGTAGATACACTCTTTGTCCTTAGTGTGCTATGGCTAAACTGGAGGCACTATACCAATGCTTCCCGGTTTACCTACATGGTCGTCGTCAATGGTTTTGTTTATATCAATTCCTGTTTCATAGGGTATGATAGTCATGTGCAGGATTTTTTCTACATCTCTTATATCGTTCCATTCCTGCTATTCAGCGCACGTGACTATCGCAATATCCTGGCGGGTGTATCCATAGCGATTGGCTTCTTCTTTATCTACGACCATACGTATCAGTATTTCACTGGCTATAATCTGGATGCAGTGACGCAGCAAGCTATCTACAATACCAATATCTGGATGAAGTTTATCCTCTTTGGTCTGGCTATCTATATCCTGTCATACTATAATTTCAGTACAGAAGCTGAACTGGCGGACAGCAATGATAAGCTGAAGCAACAAGCTGCCGAACTGCAGCGGTCCAATAAGGACCTGGAAGAGTTTGGCTCCATCATCTCTCATGACCTACGCGCACCTGTACGTGGTATCAGCAGCTTTATGACCCTGCTGAGGCGCAGATATGAGAGCCAGCTCGATGCTACTGCTATAGAGTTTATAGAAATGGCGCAGGGTAGTGCCGAGCGTATGTCGCGCCAGATAGAGGATATGCTCTCCTATAGTAAGGTGGCCCGCAACCTGCCCGCTCCTGCCACCGTAGACGCCAATGCCATCGTGCGCATCATACAGATGGAACTAGGGGAGAAGTTTGCGGAGCGCAATGCACACATCATCGTATCAGGAGAGCTGCCGCGCCTGAGAGAGGTACACCAGACCCTGATCCATCACATCTTCCAGAATCTGATAGCGAATGGTATCAAATTCAATACTGCTGCGGACCCGAAGGTGGAGATCAGCCATAGGGTAGAGGGCGATATGTTCGTCTTCCAGATACGGGACAATGGCATCGGTATCGATACCCAGTATAGCGACAAACTCTTCCATATGTTCAAACGGCTGCATACGGAGGAGCAGTTTGAAGGAACTGGTATAGGCCTGGCCATCTGCAAGAAGATTGTGAGCCACTATGGCGGTGATATCTGGTTTGAGAGCCAGCCTGGAGCAGGCACGTCATTCTTTTTCTCCCTGCCCAATAAGTCTAATCTCTCGGTAGTCTATAGCATAGCACGTCCTGGCGGTGTAGCCATGCCTATCGCAGCCCGTGCCCACGCGGGTACTCAGGTATAAGCATATAGATCATTCGCTACCTCCATATAGCGGCGGTCTGTAGGCCGCATGGAGGTATAGCGCTCCGGGTGGCGACGAGCATCACGGCGGAGGCTGGCAGATATGTAGTTATCCGTATCCCGTGCAGAGAAATCTTTCCCTTTCTTTTTGTCTTCTTCAGTAGGAGGTGGTGCAGTCTCATTGGCTACTTCCGGTGCTATCTGTGCCTCGGCCATCAGATGATCTGGCAGCTCGATTTCTTCCTCCTTGCGCGCGTAGCCGAAGTTGTGCTTCAGGATGAAATAGCAGGTGGAGGGATTCAATTGTTTGGTCATGGCGGCGGTCTCCAGCTTGACGATAAAGATCTGCTCTATCTGGCAGATGCGGGCCATGACATCGGGGTTATTGGCCCATTTCCTCTTCCAGTAGTACCAGAGCTGGCGGTAGCAGCGGTTTTCCAGCAATGCCTGATTGAGGGTGAAAATGTGTTCCTTCTCAGCTGAGCCCATGATGAGCGAGAGATGGATAAGTGTGGCTTTGAGCGGCCACATGTCTGGTAGCGGACTATCTTCCAAAGGTCTCATTTGTGTTTTGATTTTGAGTGATAAAAATGTACTGCAAATATCGCCGATGCGGCAAAACGCAATGGCGGGAAATATGCACCAAGATCAGCGATAAAGGTAGAATGACTTGAAGCTGTGATCGTTGGGGGCGAAGAGCGAATTATGCACAAAAGCTGAAGCAGGACGATTTTATTGGTCCTGATGCGAGTATTAATAATTCATTTTGAGTGCACCTTTCACCAGTAATAAGATCGGGTTTGAGCAATTGTTTTTTAACCGGAATAGTGGTTTTATATAATTGATTATCATTTAGTTGATTTTATTGTTTAAAGTGTCTTATTATAGCAACAATGGGGTGCAGCGCGTTGTTGAAATGTGACGAGACTCTGGTCGTCAGAGTATCGGGTTAAGTTACTTTTGACACCTGATATATAGCGTCTGTTATGAGGAAAATAGTATTGACAGTAATGATGGGATGTGCTGTGCTGGCGATGTCTGCACAGGGGACTACACACAAGATAGTAAAGGGTGAGACCCTATATGCTATAGCCAAGAAATATCATGTGAGCATAGGGGCGCTGGAAAAAGCTAACGGGCTGACAGGAGAGAGCAAGCTGAAACTGGGACAGGTCCTGACCATACCATCTGGCGGTACTGTGGCCAAGCCTGCAACAGATGTCAAGGCTCCTGCGGCCAAAGCGCCTGCAGATGTCAAGAACACAGAGAAATCTAAGGCAGCTCCAGCCACCAAAACTGCGCCCGTGAGCAAGCCGGAACCGACACCACAATCCACAGCGGCTAAACCCGGAACTCCGCATATAGTGAAGAAAGGGGAGTCTCTATACTCTCTGGCACGCGTCTATGGAGTGACTGTCAAGAACCTGCGCGAAGCCAATAGCATGGCTGAAGGAGACGCGGTGAAGATAGGCCAGCACCTGGTGATCCCATCCAGAAACCCTGAAGCTGCCTACAAGCCGGCGGAGGCGAAACCTGCGGTACAAGAGCCTGCGAAATCTGCGGCACAAACCGGACGTGACTATCTCTCCAGCCATGATATGCCTGTGCGTGAGAAGCCTAAAGCACCGGAAAAGAAAGAGGAGGAGATCCGGATAGTAGAAGCACCGCCTGTGAAAGTATCTAATGATCCGCCTAGTACTCCGGCGGCTACAGATCAGCCCAAGGAACTGGTGAAAAAGGAGGAGGTAAGGGAAGATAAAACACCACCGGCCAAACCTGCAGGTGCTGTGCTGAATAGTGATGTGGTGGCGTCTGACTATGCGACTGTGTACGATGGCTACGCCGCCAAGGGACGCCGTAAGGTAGTGTACCGTGGCATAGGTGGTTTCCTCAAGAGTGAAAATCCGGGCAATCAGTACCTGGCGCTCTACAGCTATGCTGACATGGGCTCTATACTCAAAGTGACCAACCTCATGAGCAAGCAGGTGATCTACGTAAAAGTAGTAGGCAAAGTACCGCAGGCGGATGCTCAAAGTGATATCATACTCAAGCTCAGCAGCGAGGCTGCCTCTCAGCTCAAGGTAAACGAGGATAAGTTTCTCGTAGAGGTGTCGAGCTATATTCTACCCTGATAGCGTAACCTATATCTCTGGATATCGTATGTAGCGGCAGGAGACGGTGTGTCCGTATCCGGTACAAAACTCGATAGTCATGAAGATCGCTACCCTCTTTGTATTTATAGGTATATCCGTAGCTGCCATGTGTGCAGTGCCGGGGGCCAGTCTTGGCTGGCATACGGTGGAGAAAGGTGAGACCATGTACTCCATCTCGCGGATGTATGGCATCAAGCCTGCCGAACTCGCCTCCTATAACGAGGCTATAGGTGCCAATATGTCTATCAAAGTAGGCCAAAAACTACGTGTACCCTCTACAGAAAATATGAAGGCCGAGATCACTGAGCCTGTGGCTGCAAAGCCAGCAGCTGTGAGGCCAAAGCCAAGACCTGCCATGGTAGCCGAACCTACAGCCGCGGAGAATGTCTCATCCGGATCTGATATCGTGCATGTGGTGAAGAAGGGTGAGACTTTCTATAGCGTGGCGCGTCTGTATGACGTAGACCGTAATGATCTGCAGTCCTGGAATGAACTGGAAGACCTGAACCTCAAACTAGGCCAGAAGCTGGTGATACATCAGGGAGCCCAAACAGCGCATGCCAGAAAACCTGAGCCAGCTAAAGATGCCGCTGTCACAGCTAGCGCTACTGCCACTGATGATGAACCTGCCCGGAAAACACCATACATCAATATCATCCCTACCGTAAAGGAAACCAGGGTGAGTACCAACGCCGGTGATGTGACCGCATCATCCATGTCTGTAGGCCTGGCAGGTAGCAAGACCGTAAAATCATGGAAGACGGAGAGCGCATCTGAGCGCATGGAGAATAACAGGTCTAAGGCAGTCTATGACCCATCATCAGAGTATGAGTCTGTGTACTACCAGAGTGTCTACTCGGGCATGCCCAAAAAGACCGATAAAGGTGTAGCAAAGCTCACTCAGGATAATAATCAAGCCTACATAGCGTACTACAATAATGCAACAGTGGGTACCATCCTGCGTATCACGAATGTAGATAATGGTAAGACCACCTATGCCGTAGTGGTGGGCAAAGTGCCGGAAGGCGAAACCGGAGCCTATATGGTCAAGCTAAGTGACCGTGCTGCCAGAGCGATAACGCTCCGGGACTACAACAGCGTGGAGCTGGTTTGCTATACGGGAAATTAATCAAATACTGTTTGGTTACATATAAGGATAGCCCTGCGTTTCAGCGTGGGGCTGTTTTGTTTTGGGCCAGCGGGCGCACCCGGCAGTCTGTCAGCTACTGATAGATATTTTATATGACTGCCTTATACATTTTAGGGCTATATTTGCCCGGCTCTGACAGTGGTGCAGAGAGTCTATATATGAGTTTTTTTGAAGATCGTTTTGGTGCGCATGGATTTGTAGGTGAGCACCTGTGGCTGGGCCATCTGGGCCATTTTTTTCTGGTGGTCAGCTTTATCGCTTCCTTCCTGTCGTTTGTAGCCTATGCGGCGGCGGAATTTGCCAAGCCACATGCAGAGAAAGCATCCTGGCGCTCTATAGGCCGCTGGGCTTTCTCCATACATGGCGTGTCTGTGCTAGGCGTGTTTGTCATGCTCTTTCTGATGATACTTAATCTCTGGTTTGAGTATCACTATGCGTGGCGCCACTCCTCTACAGAGCTGCCTATGAAGTACATCATCTCCAGTTTCTGGGAGGGGCAGGAGGGTAGCTTCCTGCTGTGGCAGTTCTGGATAGTAGTGCTGGGCTGGGTAGGTATGCGCACCTGGCGCGACTGGGAGAGCCCTGTGATGGCCGTGACTGCTATCACGCAGACCTTTCTCGGATCTATGGTGCTCGGCATCACGATACTCGGCTACAAGATAGGCAGCAATCCATTTATGCTGCTACGCCATGAGATGGCGCAGGCCCCGATATTCCAGCGGCCGGAGTATCTCACCTTCATACAAGACGGCAATGGGCTGAACCCGCTGCTGCAAAACTACTGGATGACCATACACCCTCCCGTACTTTTCTGCGGGTTTGCGTCGGCATTATTTCCTTTTGCATTTGTAGTGGCTGCGCTGATCCGCAAGGACTATACCGGCTGGGTGAAGCCAGCGCTGCCGTGGGCACTCTTTAATGTGGCCATACTCGGCACGGGTATTCTGATGGGTGGTGCGTGGGCGTATGAGTCGCTGAGCTTTGGTGGCTTCTGGGCATGGGACCCGGTAGAGAATATGTCCTTTGTGCCATGGCTACTGATCGTAGCCGGTGTGCATATGCATGTAGTGTATAAGTATACGAAACATAGCCTTTTCTCTACTTTCCTGTTTTACATCCTTGGGTTCGTAGCGGTGCTGTACTCTACTTTCCTCACGCGCAGTGGTGTGCTGGGAGATACATCAGTGCATGCCTTTACGGATCTGGGTATGACAGGCCAACTGCTTATCTATCTGTTCGTATTCCTGATACCATCACTGATACTACTCTTTGTACGGACATGGTCACTGCCATCTGTAGAGAAAGAAGAGGAGCTACTGTCTCGTGAGTTTTGGATGTTTATCGGCTCTCTGGTGCTTATCTTCTCAGCGCTCCAGCAGACCTTTACTACCTCTATACCTGTGTGGAACCTGTTACTGAAGAGTTTCTTTAGCGTATCAGAAAACAGTAAGATAGCCCCTCCGGCAGATGCAGTAGCTCACTACAATAGCATACAGATCTGGCTGGCTATACTGGTGGCGCTGGGCACGGCCATCATACAGTTTCTCGGGTACAAATCTGCAAAGGCATCATCTGTGATCCGGTGGGCATGGTACATGCTGGCAGCATCTGTGGTGGTCACGGCAGGTATCTGCTACGGCATGACGATAGAACCAGTGATAGAGCTTTCATTCCGGGAGCATTCATTCAAGTTTATATCGCCGTATATGCTAATGCTCTGGTCGGCGGTCTATACCGTACTGGCCAATGCCGCCTATGCACTCGTAGTACTCAAGAAGAATGCAAAGCTATGGGGGGGCGCTGTGACGCACTTTGGATTTGGCGTATTCCTGGTGGGTGTGCTGATATCGCAATACAAGAAGGAGGTGATCTCCCTCAATACAGCCGGTGTCAACTTTGGCAAAGAATTTAAAGCGCAGGAGACGGCGGAGAATATGCTGCTGATGCGCGACTCTATATATAAGATGGGCGGCTATGAGATCAGCTACCGTGGCCTGAAGATAGAGAAGCCGAATAACCTCTATCAGGTAGACTATATCAGGCGTGGCAAAGATGGCCAGGTGGATGAGCAGTTCTCCCTCTTCCCAAATGCTCAAGTGAACCAGAAGATGGGCATGGTGGCCAATCCTGACACGAAGCACTACCTGAGCAAGGATGTCTTCACGCACGTGAGCTCCGTGCCTGATAACTCTAAGCTGAAGGAGAAGACCAACAACTTTGAGCTGGCAGTGGGCGATACTTTCTTTACGAAGAAGAACTTTGTCGTCTTCAAAGCGCTGGATAATAAGCCTCCGATGCCGGCAGGGGTGGACCAGAAGAACAAACTAGTGGTGGGTGCCAACCTAGAGATCAAATCCCTGGATGGAAACGTAGTAGAAGCAGAGCCAGTGTACATCATCAACCTGGCTGATAATACGACAGCCTCAGATGCTTTTGAAAATGAGCAGCTGGGCCTGAGCATCGCTATCAATAGGATCAATCCTGATACTAAGAAATTCACCTTTGCGGTGAATGAAAAGGAACTGGCTACAGACTTCATCATTATGAAGGCGATCATATTCCCGGGTATCAAACTGGTGTGGATCGGCGGCATCATCACCTTCCTCGGAGTGCTGCTCAGCATGTACCGCCGCATGGGTGAAAACAAAGCTAAAGCATAACATGGCTGCCATCACGCTGATAGGATCTGGCAATGCCGCTACAGCGCTGGGACGAGCACTGCACCGTGCCGGGCACCGGATCGTGCAGGTATGGAGCCGCTCTGCGGAGAATGCAGCAAGGCTGGCTGCGGAGCTCGATGCTACTGCCACCTCAGACCTGGCCAGCGTGAGCGGTGAGGCTGATGTTTATCTCCTCTCCGTGAAAGATGACGTAATAGAAGCCACCGCCAGGGCACTGCCGCTCAGTGGCAAGATACTGGCGCATACCTCCGGTATCAAATCCAAGGAACTGCTCCAGACCTCTGGCAGCTATGGTGTTTTCTATCCTTTTGTCTCTATGACGCGCGATGGGGACACCAGCTTCAGTGATGTGCTGATGATGATAGAGGGTAATAATGAGCAGACACGGGCCACACTCGCCGCCATAGCTCAGACTCTATCCCGCAGGGTGAAACAGGTGGAGGAGCGCGACCGCCAGTCACTGCACCTGGCAGCTGTCTTTGCCAATAACTTTACTAACTACCTCTATACGGTATCGGAGCAGCTGCTGCAGGAGAGCGGGCTTTCCTTTGATGAGCTGAGGCCTCTGATCGCTGCGCATGTGCAGAGGGTGCAGGGGCAGTCGCCCTTTCAGCTACAGACGGGGCCAGCCATCAGGCGCGACCAGTCTACCATAGATGTGCATCTCGATCTTTTGAGCCGACATCAAAACCTGAAAGAAGTATATTCGCTACTGACATCCTCCATACAGGATCTCTACCCGACCAAATGATCAAACAGATATACGCTATAATGAGATTGACACGCTGGGTCAATCTTGTAATAATCGCGCTGAGCATGGTGCTCTTCCAATACTGCGTAGTACGCACCTATCTGTATGCGGCAGATGTGCCGCTCACTATGACGGCACCTTACTTTGCACTGCTGGTGCTGGCAGTGGTGCTGATCGCTGCCGGAGGCAATGTGGTGAATGACTACCTCGACTTTGAGCAGGATGCTATCTACCGGCCAGACCGCGTGATCATAGGGCGCTATATCTCGATAGACAATGCGTTTAATCTGCAACTGGGGCTCAATGTGGCCGGGATACTTATCGGCTTCTTCCTGGCCTGGCACTTTGGCAATCTGAGACTCGGCTACATCTTTATCACTGCTGTGGCTATGCTGTGGCTCTACTCCCTGACACTGAAAAAATACTTTCTGATAGGCAATGTACTGGTCGCAGCGCTGTCTGCTATAGTATTTGTCATGCCTGTGCTATTTGAGCCACGGTTGAGTGATTTCTTTCAGACAGATTTTCAGGAGATGGCGGCACGTAGCATCCATGCACAGCTGAAGTTGTATTGCTTCTTTGCCTTTATGGTCTCGCTGATGCGGGAGATAGTGAAGGATGCTGAAGACCGCGGCGCAGACGTGGCATATAATATGTCAACACTGCCAGCTGTACTGCCGGTGTGGGCTGTCAATGGGGTAGTCGTCCTGCTCATGCTGATAGTAGCGGCCGTGATCGCATACGTAGAGGTCTTCTTCTGGCAGCATGGGCTCAAGAAGCACTTCTGGTTTTCGATCTTCTTCCTCCAGTTTCCGCTGGTGACTAATCTATTTACAGTGATCCCGGCCAAGAATAGCAAGGACTACCACAATATCAGCGTGCTATTGAAGCTGCTGATGTTCTTTGGTATCGCATCTATGCCGGTGTATTACCTGTTTATCACCGTATGGAAGTGAGAAGTACTATAGACAATAGATGAATGCAAGCGGCAGGTCTGCCCAAATCTGAAATCATACATCCGAAATCAATTATGTCAAAAAAGAAGATCATATTGGCGTCTAAATCTCCGCGCAGGAGTGAGCTGATGAAAATGGCCGGATTTACCTTTGAGGTACGGAGCAAAGATGTGCCCGAGATACATCCTGCAAATACGCTACCCGAAGATGTACCCGCCTACCTGGCCAAACTAAAGGCCTCTGCGCTGCTGCCAGAGTTGGCTGAGGATGAGCTGCTGGTGGGGGCGGATACCATCGTGATACTGGATGGTAAAGTGTATGAGAAGCCGGTGGACCGCGAAGATGCTATCAGGATGATCTCTGAGCTGTGCGGACACACGCATAAGGTAGTAACGGGTGTCTATATCGCTGATACAACCAGGGAGGTCATATTCTCAGAAACGACTTATGTGACTTTTAATGCACTATCCCAAGAGGAGATAGCGTACTACGTGGACAATTTTAAGCCATATGATAAGGCAGGTGGCTATGCCTGCCAGGAATGGATAGGAGCAGTGGCGATACGAAAATTTGACGGAGATTACTTCAACGTGGTAGGCCTGCCGATCAATAGAGTGTATGAGGAGCTGAAGAAGTTTAAGTTTTACCTTACCGCTAATGCTATATCCAAGTAAACACAAAAGCCGGACCATATGATCCGGCTTTACAATATTCTCAAATTGAAATTTAGTGATTGATATGGTGGTGACGATACTCGTCGTCATCCTCCACGAGCTCCTGATAGCGGCGCTTGACCTCGGCATAGTGTGGTGTATAGGAATAGGTGTCGAGAAACTCCTTGTAAGCCTCAATAGTGTTTTTCTTGACAGCCTTCTCATAGTCGGCGGCTTCCTGTGCATTCTTGCTGGTAGGAGCCGCGACTGTAGCAGGAGCAGTAGTGGTGCTGCCTTTGCGCTTGCTATAGATGGCCGATATCTCGGCGTATTTTTCCTGCGGATAAAGGCTCTTATCAGTTACTTCAAAGAAGCGGTCCATAGAAGAGGTGAGCTGCGGTACGTAGCTGGCATCGCTCGCGGCGAGCTGGTCCAGCGCGCGTATCTTGAGGTAGAGGCTCTTGGAGTTGGCCCCGCCAGCGTAACGCTCCGATTCCATTACTTTGGTTACAGCTTCCTTATAGTTGCCATTGGCATAGGCTATCTCAGCTGCGGTAAAGGCCGACTTGGCCTGGTCATCATTGTCTTGTGCGATAGCTGTGCCTGCCATGCTGAGGCAGAGGAGGGCTATGGCGAAGAGCTTTCTCATGGTGTTTTCGTTTTTAGTGTTACTATATTAATGCGTAAACAAGAAATGTGCAAGAGGGTTCGGTGGAAGGCCATCAGTAATCTGTATACTGATAAGAAAACTCTGACCATCTCCAGCGTTTTCTGGCAGCCCTGTCTTTATGCTCGTGGTACCATTTTTCATCTTCTACCCTTTCATCATATCTATGGCGTATATCACTGTAGTGCGGGCTAAAGGAATATTTGTCCAGAAATATCTTATAACCCTCCTTGGTATCTTCCCGTACGGCCATATAATAATCTTCGGCTTCCCCATTGTAAACTTTGAAAACCGTATCCATAGCCATCTTTCGCATCATATACATCGCCAGGGGGCGATAAGCAGCTACAGCAGCAGCGATCTCATAATACTTTGCAGCAGGATAGATGGTCGTATCTGTAGCGGCAAGGAAGCGACGCCCTGCTATCACGATCATAGGAGCGGCGGTACTATCTTTGGGGAGCAGAAGCTCCAGTGCTTTTACCTTTAGGTACAGACTGCGCGAGTTGGCCCCTCCGGCGTAGGTTTCGGCTTCAGTCAGAGCATCCAGCGCAGTGCCGTAGAGGTGCGCATCAAAGGCGGAGTCTGCCCGCCGAAAGGCATTGCGGGCCAGGCTATCATTGTCCTGAGCCGCAGCAATAGTGCTACAAAGTGCGAAAATGAATAAGAGGAGTGAGGTTTTCATTTGGTAAATAAAATGCCCTGCCAGATCGATGGCAGGGCATTCATTTTTATTGCTTAGTTATAGTTTCTCTATCACGATAGCAGATGCGCCACCACCGCCGTTGCAGATACCTGCTGCGCCTACCTTGCCGCCTTTGTGCTTCAGGACAGAGAGGAGCGTGCAGATGATACGCGCACCGCTCATGCCTACCGGGTGGCCGAGGGCTACAGCACCACCGAATACGTTTGTCTTGGCATGGTCTATGCCGAGGAGCTTGATATTGGCCAGGGCTACGTTTGAGAAAGCTTCGTTGATCTCAAAGAAGTCAACGTCCTTCACTTCCTTGCCGGCCTTCTTCAGCGCCTTAGGGATAGCGATAGATGGAGATGTAGTGAACTCATCCGGTGTCTGCTCTGCGTCTGCATAGCCGATGATCTTTGCGATAGGAGTGAGGCCGAGTTCTTTTACTTTGGCACCGCTCATTAGCACCAGTGCGGCAGCGCCGTCATTGATCTTAGAGGCGTTCACCGCGGTCACAGTACCATCTTTGCCAAAGGCAGGTTTGAGCGAAGCGACCTTCTCAGGCTTCAGCTTCTTGTATTCTTCATCTTCCTTTACGAAGATAGACTCCTTGCCCTTGATCTCTACGTCAAACAGCTCGTCGCTAAACCAGCCATTTTTGTATGCCTCTGTAGCGCGCTTATAGGACTCCAGAGCATAGGCATCCTGGTCCTCACGGGTGAAGTTATACTTCACGGCGCAGCGGTCGCCGCTGCTACCCATCATCTGGCCGCTATATGGATCCTGGAGGGCATCACGTACGATAGCATCCTGTATTGTGCCATTGCCATAGCGGTAGCCGTTGCGGGCGTTATCCAGCATATATGGTGCATTGGTCATGCTCTCCATGCCGCCGGCTACTACCACGTCCTTATCGCCCAGCATGATAGACTGCGCGCCAAAAATCACGGCCTTCATACCTGAGGCGCATACTTTATTAACAGTGGTGCAGGTGGCGCCTACGTGTACGCCTGCTGCGAGGGCTGCCTGGCGGGCAGGGGCCTGGCCAGTGTTGGCCTGTATCACATTGCCCATGATGACCTCATCTACCTGGTCTCCGGTGATGCCGGCACGCTTGATGGCCTCCTTGATAGCCTGTGCGCCGAGATTGACCGCTGAGAGAGGAGAGAGTACGCCGCTCATACTGCCTACCGGCGTGCGGGCTATGGATACGATATATACTTCGTTGTTCATGATATGTTTTGGTTTAGAAAAATTGCGGAGCAAATGTAGTAAAATAGACGATAGACATGAGACAATAGACTTTAGACAAATACAGGAGTCAGGTATACTCGATTATCACGGGATTTGACGTATCAATAATATTATCCTTTCATGAAAAAGGCCCATAAAAACCTGATTTTGGCCGGCAAATGGGCTGAAATCTCGGTTTTGTGACCAAAAATCCTACCTTTGTCGGCCTCATATCAAATCTACAATTCAGATGACTAAAGAAGAAATAGTAAAGCTCCTCGGCGAGGAGAAAGCCGAGTACCTGCTGGCACATGAATCCAAGACCTTTGCAAAGGACTCTCTCTACCTCCCACGCAGGGATTTCGTAGAGCGCTACTGGAAGGACAGCAACCGCAATATACAGACCCTGCGCAGCCTGCAGGCGCTGGCGGGCACAGGCCGCCTAAAGAATACCGGCTATGTATCTATCCTCCCTGTAGACCAGGGTATAGAGCACTCTGCCGGTGCGTCTTTTGCCGCTAATCCGGTGTGCTTTGACCCGGAGGGTATCGTGAAGCTGGCGATAGAGGGTGGTTGCAACGCAGTAGCATCTACCTATGGCGTACTGGGCGCTGTAGCGCGCAAGTATGCACACAGAATACCATTCATCGTCAAGATCAATCACAACGAGTTCCTGAGCTATCCTAATAGCTACGACCAGATCATGTTTGGCCAGATCAGGGACGCGTGGAATATGGGCGCTGTGGCAGTAGGCGCTACGATCTACTTTGGCTCGCCTGAGTCTAAGAGGCAGATCGTAGAAGTGGCCAAGGCTTTTGACTATGCGCATGAGCTGGGTATGGCTACCGTACTGTGGTGCTACCTGAGGAATGAGAACTTTAAGAAGGATGGTGTGGACTACCACGTAGCTGCTGACCTCACAGGCCAGGCTAACCATATAGGTGTGACCATCCAGGCTGATATCATCAAGCAGAAACTCCCTGAGAATAATGGTGGCTACAATGCGCTGAAGTTTGGCAAGACCGACAAGCGTGTCTATAGCAACCTGACCACTGACCACCCTATAGACCTGACCCGCTACCAGCTGGCCAACGGGCTCACCGTCGAGCTCGACCTCACCGTCGACGAGGTGCGCCGCTACAGCCGCCACATCATCATCCCCGACGTCGGCATGGTCGGGCAGAAGCGCCTCAAGAACGCCAAGGTGCTCTGCGTCGGTGCCGGCGGCCTGGGCAGCCCGGCGCTGCTCTACCTGGCCGCGGCGGGCGTGGGCACCCTCGGGATCGTCGAGTTCGACACCGTCGACGAGTCGAACCTGCAGCGCCAGATCATCCACGGCCAGAGCGACATCGGTCGCAGCAAGGCCGAGAGCGCGCGCGACTCGGTGCTCGAGGTCAACCCGCTCGTGAACGTGATCGTCCACGACACGCGCCTGGACAACGACAACGTCCTCGACATCTTCAGCGGCTACGACCTCATCGTCGACGGCACGGACAACTTCGCGACGCGCTACATGGTCAACGACGCGTGCGTGCTGCTCGGCAAGCCCTACGTGTGGGGCTCGATCTACCGCTTCGAGGGCCAGGTCTCGGTGTTCTGGGACGAGTACGGCCCGAACTACCGCGACCTCTACCCCGAGCCCCCGCCGCCCGGCATGGTCCCCTCGTGCGCCGAGGGCGGCGTGCTCGGCGTGCTGTGCGCCTCCATCGGCTCGGTCATGGTCACCGAGGCGATCAAGCTCATCACCGGCATCGGCGAGAGCCTGCTCGGCCGGCTGATGATCTACGACGCCCTCGAGATGTCCTACCGCACCGTGAAGCTGCGCAAGGACCCCAACGCCACCAAGGTCACCGAGCTCATCGACTACGACGCGTTCTGCGGCGCCGTGTCGGAGGAGGCCGCCGAGGCCGCCGTGAACTCCACGATCTCGGTCAAGCAGCTCAAGGACATGCTCGACGAGCGCGAGCGCGGCGAGCGCGACTTCGTGCTCATCGACGTCCGCGAGCCCAACGAGTGGGACATCGTCGACATGGTGGGCGTCGAGCTGGTCCCCAAGGGCGAGGTCCTCTCCGGCCGTGCG
>CAZNDJ010000081.1:0-16148 GCA_964571705.1 uncultured Chitinophagaceae bacterium | reverse complement strand
CTGGCGGCGACTATTGCTACGATCAAGGAACTGAAAGAAAAGAATGTACCGGCCTATCTCGCTAAGCAAGGTGCGAAACTGAAGGCTGGCTACAATGCGCTCGTGGCAAAGTATGGCATGGAGGAAATCACCAATGCAGGCGGCTTTGACTGCCGTGGTGCGATAAACTTCCTGCCGGGTGCCGGCGATGGCCTCGTGATGAAGACGCTCATGCAGCAGGAAATGATCAAGCGCGGCATCCTATGGGGCGGCTCACACAATATGAGCTTTAGCCATACAGATGCTGATATCGACTACACCCTGCAGGCCTACGACGATGTGCTGCCTATCATCAAGAAAGCAGTAGCTGATGGCAACGCGAAGGACCTACTGAAAGGTGAGGTACTGGATGTAGTATTTAGGAAGACGAAGTATTGATTTGAAGATGTGCTGATTTGAAAATTTGAAGATGAAGCACACACGTAGAGTATTGATAAAATGAAAGAGACCTGAGGATTTGTATTCCATTTTCAAATCTTCAGACTCTCAAATTTTCAAATTAAACAATGGAACTCTTTAGTTTAAAAAATAAAACAGCGATCGTCACCGGCGCATGTGGCCTGATAGGCAAAGAGCACTGTCGTGCACTGGCTGAGGCTGGGGCGAATGTAGTAGTAGCTGATGTCAATCAGGATGCCTGCGATGCTTTTGCGGCTACGCTGTCCGAGCATGCTGCACAGGGCTCTGACCGCACTGCCAAAGACCGCTCTGCACATGGTACGCACATGGGCCTTGCGATCAATGTGACTGACAAGGCCTCTCTCGAGGCTGGCCGCGACAAGATACTGGCGCGATATGGCAGCATAGATGTACTGATCAATAATGCTGCGATCAATGATATGTTTGAAAATCCTGCGATGGCTGCCAAGCAGTCTATGTTTGAAAACTACCCGCTGGATATGTGGCTGAAGTCACTCGATGTGAATGTAACAGGGGTATTCCTCTGCTCGCAGGTCTTCGGTACTGTGATGGCGGAGCAGGGCAAGGGCAGCATCATCAATGTGGCCTCTACCTACGGCATCGTAGGTCCCGATCAGAGCATCTATCAAAATGAAAAGGGCGAACAAACGTTTTATAAGTCACCGGCCTATCCGGCTACCAAGGGTGCGGTGGTGAATTTCACGCGCTTCCTCGCCGCCTACTGGGGTGACAAGGGTGTGCGCGTGAATACGCTCTCGCCCGGCGGCGTGGAGAATAGCCAAGACCAATTCTTTGTGCAGAACTATAGCAAGAAAACAGCGCTGAAGCGGATGGCTGTGCCTACAGACTATAAAGGTGCAGTGGTATTCCTTTCTAGTGATGCGTCTGCCTATATGACCGGGGCCAACCTGATCGTAGATGGCGGGTGGACGGCGATGTAAAAAAAAGTATTGAGTAGTTAGTATTGAGTATTGAGATAATACAATAAGGAGGTGAAAGGAGATGCAATTTATAAGCGAGCTCTAAAACTAGCTAGTCAAAATGATTCTAATAAGGAGTTTGTATTTGAGTTATTAATGAAATCCTATAATCTCGGAAATTATAAAGCAGCCTATGCTATAGGCACATGGTATTTGTTTGGAGAATACGTAAAAAAGAATTTCGCCACGGCATTTACTTATTTAAAATATGCAGCAGATGGAGGAGTGGCAGATGCTTGTATTGATTTGGCGGTAAGCTATGAAACGGGTAAAGGAGTCAAGAAAGATAAACATCAGGCCTTCATTTATTATTTGAAAGCTTTCTTTCTGGGGCACAAGAAAGCTTCATATGAAGTTGGTCGTCATTATTATTACGGCCTTTCGGTACCTAAGAACATTGAAATTGCTAAAGTTTGGTTGAACCTGACGGAAGAAGATAAAGATTAGGAAGCAAATGAGTACCGACTTAAAACATAAAGCAGCAAAGATCCAGCTCCTGATCACGGATTGTGATGGGGTGCTGACAGATGGAGGCGTGTATGTATCTGCCGAGGGTGAAGAGCTGAAGAAGTTTAACCTGCGCGATGGCATGGGTGTGCAGCGGCTGAGGGAGGTGTGCGGTATAGATACGGGTATCATGACCGGAGAGAACTCTCCTATTGTATCGAAGCGCGCGGAGAAGCTGCAGATCAAGCACCTCTACCTGCATATCAAGGACAAAAAAGCCTGCCTCGCCGAGATACTGCTGATGCATAATCTCAAGGCTGAAGAAATAGCCTACATTGGCGACGATCTGAATGACCTGGAGGTGATCCGTATGGCAGGCCTGACCGCCAGCCCGTCGGATGGCAATAGTTTGATTAAAGAAACAGTAGATTATATTTGCAGTTTGCCCGGAGGGGCAGGCGCGTTCCGCGAGTTTGCGGAGCTCATCATAGCACTAAGAGACTAAAATACATAAATGCAGACTTACACTTTAAAGAATGGTCGTGTGATCGGACAGGGACAGCCTTGTTTTATTATAGCCGAAATAGGACTCAACCACAATGGTTCACTGGATATAGCCCTACAACTGATAGATGAAGCCATAAAGGCCGGCTGCGATGCCGTGAAGTTTCAAAAGCGTACACCTGAGGTGTGCACGCCAAAGGATCAATGGGATGTGATGCGTGAGACCCCGTGGGGCACTATGCGCTACATAGACTACCGCTACAAGGTGGAGTTTGGCAAGGACGAATACAAGACCATAGATGACTACTGTACCAAGAAGGGCATCATCTGGTTTGCATCCTGCTGGGACGAGGAGTCTGTAGATTTCCTGGAGCAGTTCAAACCGGCTCTGTACAAGGCTGCCTCTGCGGCGCTGACAGATATGCCACTGCTGCAAAAGAAAAAAGACACAGGCAAACCGCTGATCATCTCTACCGGTATGTCTACCATGGATGAGATCACTACTGCAGTAGATCACATCGGCACCGAGAACCTCCTGATCGCGCACTCTACCTCGTCATATCCTGCTCCTATCTCTGAGCTGAACCTCCGCATGATCAATACCCTGCAGAGCAAATATCCTGATGTACCGGTAGGCTACTCAGGCCACGAGACAGGGCTGGCTACTACGCTGGCGGCTGTAGCGATGGGTGCTACTTTCATTGAGCGTCACTTCACACTGGACCGCGCTATGTGGGGCTCTGACCAGGCTGCCTCTGTAGAGCCGGTAGGCATGGCCAAGCTGGTAAAAGACATCCGCGACATCGAGGCCGCTATGGGCGATGGAGTGAAGAAGGTCTACGACAGTGAGCTGGGACCGAGGGCTAAGCTGAGGAGAGTAAAATAAACAGCCACTTGACGAATGTCATAGGGCAGTGAGCAAATAGATAATTGCTTTGCAGCCATAAAAGCAAAACAATGTCAGTACAAACTATCACTACGATCATCCTATTCTGCTGGGCTCCGTTTATGGTGCTGCTGGAGCGGCTGTATCCATACAGGAAGGGGCTCCCTTTCTTTCGCGATGGCTGGTGGCTGGACTTCGTGTGGTATACAGTGATACAGAGTTATTTTCTTGGCATCCTGATATTCCAGTACATTCTCGCTCCGCTCAAAGAAGCGCTGGGTGGTGCTGACTTTGGTCCGCTATCGCACTGGCCTATCTGGGCGCTGGTGCTGCTCTTCCTCGTCACGCATGACTTTTATATTTACTGGTTTCACCGGCTACAGCATGAGAATAAGCTGGTATGGCGCCTGCATGAGGCGCACCACTCTGTGACAGAGGTAGACTGGCTGGCTGGCTCCCGCTCGCATATCCTGGAGATCATTATCAATCAGACAATAGAGTTCGCCCCTATCATACTGCTGCTGGACAATAAAACCGCCCTGATAGTAGTACCTATCAAAGCACTCCTGGATGCAATGTGGGGCATGTGGATACACTCCAATGTAGATGTACACTCCGGCAAGCTACAGTATATCATCAATGGCCCTGAGATGCACCTCTGGCACCACTCAAACCATCAGGAGGTATTCTTCTGCAACTACTCTACCAAGTTCGCATTCTGGGACTGGATCTTTGGCACTGGCTTCCTGCCGGGACTCAATCCATTCAAGCACGCGATACTCAAACCTGAAAAGTACGGCCTGCCATATGAGTACCCGCGCGGCTATTTTGAGCAGCATGTATTCTCCTTCTATCGTTTTGATGTGAAAAGATGGGAATCCAAAGATTGGGTAAAAAAACACCTCGACTGGAAGAAACCTATCCTTCAGGCTTTTGGCAAGGAAAATGCTACTGATGCAGCGGCACCACCTAATCCCCATACTACAGAATGACATCAGCATGGCTATTTCTTTTTCTCGCCTCCGTACTGGAGACCTGCTGGACCTTCACGCTGAAGGCGCTCGATATGAAAAAGGTATTAGCTATACGTCCTGCTACCCTCTTTACGGCAGAGTCAGGTTTGGCATTGCTGCCACTGATACTCTACATCGTACTCGGCCTGAGTAATGTGCTGGCCATCACGCGTGCTATGAAGGAGATACCGGCTGGGACAGCCTTTGCCGTGTGGATGGGTCTCGCACTCGTGATGATCAAGGCTGTAGATGTGCTTTACTTCAAAGAAGGGGTCAGCTTTCAGCAGATCGCTTTTACAGCTTGTATACTGATAGGGATCGTGGGGCTAAAGTATTACGACACTTCGGCAGCATAATACTCACGAGGCTTAAAGTATTTCACTTTCACCTGCCTCTCGCCTTCCGCCTCTTTCTAAAACTCCACCTTATAACTCAGTACCGGAATGATACCCAGGTTGCGCTTGTAGACGATGGCGTGCGCATAGCGGTCGTAGGAGCGGTAGGCCACATTCTCACGATTGATCACATTCTGTATATCCAGTGAGAGCATCCAGGCATATTTCTTTTTATTGCGGCGATAGTTGGCGCCAAAGTCTACACGGAAGTAATCCGGCAGGCGGATAGAGTTGGTCTTAGAGTTGTCGTAAACCGTAGTACCCGCTGCCTCTGATGCAGGGAGGTCTATAGGCGTATCACGCGTACCCCCGCGCCAGATGATCTTGGCATTGACACCTATACGATTGATCTTTCGTTTGCCTACTATAAACTCTTTGCCACCGAGCAGGTTCATCACGTAGTTAGAGTTATAGATCGTATTGCGCCAGATGCCATCGGTGCCTTTATACTTGCTGTCAAAGAGCGAGAGCGTGTAGAGAAAGTAATAGTTATGTGTGAAGTACTTCTCCACGGTGATCTCCAGCCCATAGTTGCGACCCTTGCCGGTGCTCACCAGCGGCAGGCTGACGAAGCCATCATTGAGATTGATCACCGAGAAGTAGCCATTGCTCCCCAGCCCTACCGGCACGCTGAAGAGATACTGGTAGTACACCTCTGCCCGCAGGCGAAAGTCTTTCACGAAGTTCCAGTTGTACCCCAGTACGAAATGGACGGAGCGTGAGAAATCGAGATGGCGGTTCTGATGGAGGTCATAGGTAGATCCTGCGGGTAGCTGTGCCATGTAGGTAGACACCGCATCCATGCGGCTATGGAGGCCTACACCTGCGGTGAGATTCATTTTCTCTGTGAGGCGGTACTCGCCGCCCACACGGGGTTCCACATAGAACTTGTTATTGATCCCGCCATAGGTGAAGTGCAGGCCACCTGACAGGAATAACCTGTCAGAGAAACGATGCCGCCACTGCCAGTATCCCTCCAGCAGGTACGTCAGGCCACGTGTATCTATCTGGGTGGAGTACACACCTGTCGTGTCATTCAGCCCATCCTGATGCAGGCGGTAGTTTATGATCTGAAAAGAGACGCCGGCCATCACCGTATTGCGCGTATCTACTTTACGATTGAGATTTGTAGCGCCGCGGATATAGATATAGCGGAAAGAGTTATTCTCCAGCGGCGCTTTTACCAGCTGGTTATTGACAGTATCGGCGCCATAGCCATTGTCTGTCCCGCTGAGGGATACGACAGTCTTCAGCGATGTCTTGTGATCTTTGAAAAGATAAGTGTGCGTCACTCCTACCACTCCCACTTTCTGGCCCAGTTTCTCCTCTGTACGGTCACTCAGCGTCACAAACTTGGTCGTATCACCACTGGCATTATTGCCCAGGCTGCTGATGCCGCCTATGCCAAAGAGGGTGAAGTTGCCGATATGCTTGGTAGGGAATGAGAAATTGAAAGACAAGTCTTGGTATTTCGGTACTTGATTGCCACCTATAGGCAGGCCCATCAGGGCCAGGATATTGAGCGTGGAGTAGCGGTAGTTGATCAGGTAGCTGCCTTTATACTTTTTGCTGAAGGGCCCCTCCAGCGCGGCCTCCAGGCCTAGTACACCCACTTGTAGTGTGTATTCCCGTTTATCTTGATTGCCTTTGCGGAGGTTGAGGTCAAATACGCCGGAGGTCGCATTGCCATACTGCGCCGGGAAAGCGCCCGTATAGAAATCAGTATTGGCCAGCATATTGGCGCTGAGTATGCTCACACCACCACCCGTAGAGCCTTCGCTACCCGCAAAGTGGTTAGGATTAGGTATCTCGATGCCCTCCATGCGCCAGAGCAGGCCGCGGGGGGAGTTGCCACGGATCACGATGGCATTATTATCATCTCCCGATGAGACCACACCCGGAAAGGTCTGCACCATGCGGGACGGGTCATTGAGCGTGCCCGCATATCGCTTGGTCTCCTCTACAGAAAAGGACGTGGCACTGACGGTGGCAAAATTGTTATTGGGCCTTGTTTTGTCCTTACCACCATTGACCACCACCTCCTGCATGCTATTTACCTTCTCCTGCATTTCTATGTTGACATAGGTTTCTTTGCCCGTGCCGACAAGAATTTGGCCCACGTATGCATCCTCATAGCCTATATATGTCATCTTGATATTGACACGGCCTGTAGGCAGCCCGCGGATCACAAAAAAACCTTTGTCATCCGTAGCAGCAGCGATGGGAGAAGAGACATTTACTACAGCTACATTGACACCTATGAGCGGCTGGCGGGAGTCCTTGTCTATGATCGTCCCCTTCAAAACCGAGGTATAGGTCTGACCGTATATAAGGATAGGCACAAATATTGCTAAGATGTTGAGTAAAAGTCTTTTCATGTACAAAACTGGCCTAATTTAGCGTTTTAGTAGTAATGCATCCACCCCTAATGCGCAAGAATATATTTGTGACCCTCATGATGACGATCATCCTGCTGCTAGCAGTAGGATGCAAACGCTGTGACAACTGCCTCCACGGTGGCTCGTGCGGTGCCAATGGTGGCTGCTCCTGTGTAGATCCATGGTCCGGTAGAAACTGTGATACATCCTGTACCCTTGGATATGAAGGATACAACTGTGCCACCTATTCCAAAACGAAATTCTTCGGCACCTGGAACTGTACATCCAAGGATCCTGCAGGCAACTCGACTAGTTTTACCATCACTTTTACTGACAACGGCGCGCAGCCCGTGCAAATGTATATGACAAACTTCAACGACAAAGGCTACCGGGTCACCTGTACCCTGACAGGCAAAGAGAAGTTTGATATCCAGCAGCAATTTTCTGTCGGTGGCCTGCGTGCTACAGTGAGCGGCAATGCGATCCTGCGCGGAGGTACGCTGACGCTCTATATCACCGAAGATGGTGCCACCTACTTTGGTACAGCCAAGCTGCAATAGCCTTTTGCTACAGTTTGAGAGATTAGTATATTTTTGCCGGCTATGAAGCAGCCGGCTCCCAGCGTCATATACGCAGACGACCAGATACTGATAGCAGACAAGCCAAGCGGCATCACCGTGATACCAGAGCGGTATAATACGGAGAAGCCATCCGTGCAATCTATACTGGAAAAAGAATATGATAAGCTGTGGGTAGTACACCGCATAGACCGGGAGACCACGGGCATCGTTGCCTTTGCCAGAAATGAAGAAGCGCATAAGAACCTGTCAAAGCAATTTGAAAACCGGGAGGTACACAAGCTATACAAGGCGATCGTATCGGGCCGCATGGAGGGCGATGCCGGCGAGATAGACAGCCCCATAGCGGAGAAGCCAAACAAGCCCGGCACGATGATGATCCACCCGAAGGGTAAAGAAGCACTGACGCTATTTGAGGTAGAGGAGCAGTTTCGTACCTGCGCCCTGCTGAATGTGGAGATCAAGACGGGCCGCACACACCAGGTCCGCGTACACTTTGCCTCTGCTGGCCATCCGCTGCTGGTAGATAGCGTCTATGGCCAGCATGACAAATTTCTGCTGTCATCTGTCAAAAGAAAATACAAGCAGACGGATGAAGAGGAGCGCCCAGTCATCTCGCGGCTCACGCTTCATGCCTCATCGCTGACCATCACGCATCCCGTCACTGGCGAGCGGATGACCTTCATCTCTCCCCTGCCACATGACCTGGAGGCGCTGCTGAAGCTGCTGAGGAAATACGACAAATAAAAAAAGCCCGGAGCATACGCTACCGGACTTTTTACAGAAATCAAATTCTTACTTCTTGCCGTGACCGTGACCACCGCCGCCACCATGACCATTACCATGGCCATTGCCATGGCCAGCTGGATGATTTTGCACACGACCAGCCGGATGATTTTCTACGCGGCCCACGGGGTGGTTTACTTCACGATACTGGCCGTGCATTGGATGATCGTGTATTACGTAGTACTTCTGGTCCCTGCTCTCACGGATGAATGGCTGGTCATGATGACCCTTATAAACGATATACTTGTCATGGTACACCTGATTTCTCAGCCATGGATCACGATCATTGATCACGACCTTGTAGCCGTGGTATAGATCATATCCTGCGAACGCCGGCGGCAGCCCTGGCCTTCTAACCCATACGCCACCCTCGTTGTAAACGAATACCCGTGCAGGTACATCATAGTATGCATCGATATCGGGCAGGTAATAGTAATTGACATAGTCATACCCGACCGGGCCCCAGACCGGCTGAGCACCGATATTGACAGATACGGAAACCTGAGCGGTGGCCTGATGACCCGCCATGAGGCCGGCTATCAGCAGGGAGAGGATTGTTAGCTTTTTCATATTGATGTCATTTTGTGTGACATCCTTATCAATTCCAACAGCGTGCCAGTATTGATCGTTGGGGAATTTTTGATACTGCTTAACAAGACAAGCGGTGAAAAGACTATTTGCAACGGTAGGCTACAGAAAGGATGAATCCGCGATAAAAACATCTCGTATAAACAGGCACATGACCGCGCTGGAAAAGTGGTGCCATATCCGGCATCTCCTGCGCCTCCACACCGGATACAATGCGGAAGAAACTGTACATAGTCCTCAGCAGGATCCGCTGCCATAACGGACTATCTGAGGTGACGCTATAGTCTGTGTACAGCCACAGGCTGGCACGATCCTGCATGCCCGCTATATGGTCAAATACCTTCCGCGCCTTGTCAGCAGTAAAATTGTCAAACAGGAATGGAGTGATGACTATGCCATATCTTTCCCCGGACGTAAACTCCTCTATGGGCACCTGATGAAAACGCACGGTATTATTGCCGCAAAGGCGCTGGCGCGATAGATCCATCATACGTTTAGACGGCTCTACATAGTCTATGACCAGCCCCTCGCCATATATAGCTGCGATGCGCTCCAGTATCCACCCTGTACCACCTCCTGCTATCAGGATATGGCTATGTGGCGGTACACATGGTAGCAGCACCTGCTGCGCCTGCATCAGTGTGCGGCCAAACACCACCCTGCTGAGCGGATCATAGAGACGTGCTATAAGGTCATAATCTGCGGCCATAGCTTACGGGACAAACTGCATTGCAAAGATACCACAGAGGGCTTTCACCAATACTATGCCGTCTATGACCACCAGGTAGTAGAGTATATTCCGCTCCCGGTGCATAGACCACGATACGAGCAGCAGCAGCAGAAATGGTATTGCATTGATAGAGATGGCCAGCCAGCCGAAATGCCTGTAGCTAGTCATACCGAGCATGGCCAGCATACCTATCACAGAGAGAGGAATAAGTACAAAGGTGACAGTCCGATGTATGCCAAATGTGACGGCAAAGGTCTGGAGCTGTTTATTGGAATCATCTTCATAGTCCTTCATGTCAAACATGATCGCATTGACGGTACAAAACATCCAGTTCTTGATAAAAAGGGCTGTGACCACCACGGGATTGACTACTACTGGCCTGCCCTCTACATGCAGCGCTATGATGGGCAGCAGGCTCACAAAGCTGCCCCACACAAATCCGATCACAAAGGCTTTGAGCCAGCCGGTATTGCGCAGGTTGATCTGTATCAGAGATCGGGGCAGCAGGCCATAGTAGAGTACTGCCGCCATCCCTATCACCCCTATGATGAGCCAATAGACGAGCGGCAGGTGCAGGAGATTTCGCCCATAGAGTATCAGCATCGCTACACTGCACAGTATACAGATGGCCAATAGTACCGGCTGCGTGATCCTCGTGAGCCAGGTATGATCCCTATACCACTCCGAGCGGAGATTGGCAGGGCTATCTGAGTGCAGTACACCCGTATAGGCATATGTATAGTACATGACCGGCGCGCAGAAGATCAGCAGGTAATACAGTGCAGAATTATACGGCAGGCGCAGCTGGGTAGAGAGCTCTGCAGACAGTGCCACTGCCAGCAGGCCGACAAAGTAATTGCCGAAGAAAATCAACTCTATAGCGCGGCGCAGCATACTGTGAAAGTAGCCAATAAAGCCTTTGCCTGCGGTCCTTTGATTTTTCTTCTACATTTACGCCCACAACTATCTGATATGAAACAGCTTTTCCCTTTTGCCCTCGGCACAGCCATGCTGCTCAGTGCCTGCCAGAATAAATCTACAGAAGCCACTGCTACCGCCGGAGATAGCGATAAGGCCTTCTCCGAGTGGAAGGATAATGTCTTTATGGACTCACTCTGGGCAGCCAATCCTGCGTGGGCATCAGCGCAGGGCTACCACAAATACGATAATGCGCTCAACTTGCCTGACTCTCTCGGTCACCAGGCTAACCTTGCCTTTGCCGATTGGACAGAGGGCAAATTGAAATCCTTCTCATATGACCAGTTGTCAGATGTCAATAAGACCGACTATAAACTGCTTGAAAACCTTGTAGCCTCCACCCGTTTTTATGAAAAGGAATTCAAAGAATATGAATGGAATCCTGCCTCGTATAATATCGGAGATGCTATAGAATATGTGATCAATAACAATCCAGCTCCTCTGGATAAAAAACTAAGCGACCTGCGAGGCCGGTTTGAGATGGCTGTACCTTACTACCAGATAGCTATTACCCGTATACACAGGCCCACCCGTGAGCACACCGATCTCGCTATCGCGCAAAATGAAGGGCTAATGTATTTCTTTGACCATGTTCTACCTGATTCACTAAAGGCTGCGAATATGCCAAAGGCAGCGAAAGACGACTTCGAAGCATCTTATCTAGCTACCCGGCAAGCCATACAGGAGTACATTAAAGAATTAAAAAAACTGCAAAAGAATTTCACCAAAGAAAATACGCGCTCCTATGCTATAGGCAAGGAACTGTATGGCAAGAAATTTAACTACGATATCCAGTGTGGTATCACTGCTGACCAGATGTACCAGAAAGCACTGGACAGGAAGGCGGTGCTGCACACAGAGATGTATGCCCTCACTACACAGCTCTGGCCGCAGTATATGAAGGATAAAACGATGCCCAAGGATACGCTCGTAGCTATCCGCGCCATGATAGACAAGCTCTCTGAGAAACACTGTAAGCGCGATAGCTTCATGGCTACCATAGAGCGCCAGATGCCGGAGCTGGTAGCCTTTATCAATGAAAAGAAACTGATCACGCTCGATCCTACCAAGCCACTCAAGGTGCGCAAGACGCCGGAGTACATGGCGGGTGTAGCCGGCGCCTCTATCAATAGCCCTGGTCCCTATGACAAGGGTGGTAACACATACTACAATGTGACGCCGCTAAACAAATACACCCCGGAAAAAGCCGAGAGCTACCTGCGCGAATACAACGACTACGTACTACAGATACTCAATATCCATGAGGCCATACCGGGCCACTATGTACAGCTGATCTACTCTAACCGCAACCCGAGCATGATCAAAACGATCTTTGGCAATGGGGCCATGATAGAGGGCTGGGCATGCTACGTAGAGCGCATGATGATAGAGGCTGGCTACCACCAGTCGCCGGAGATGCAGCTCTTCTATGACAAGTGGAATCTCCGCGAGGTGTGCAATTTCCTCCTGGACTATAATATCCAGGCCAATGGCTGGAGCAAGGAGCAGGTAATGGACCTGCTGGTCAAAGAAGGCTTCCAGCAATCGGCCGAGGCAGAGGAGAAATACAAGCGTGCTACACTATCGCAGGTACAGCTCGCCAGCTACTTCTCCGGTCAGACTGAGATATTTGAGCTGCGCGATGAGATGAAGAAGAAGCAAGGTGACAAGTTTGACCTCAAGGCTTTTCACGAGCAGTTTCTCAGCTACGGCTCAGCACCGGTCAGGGAGATCAGGACGCTGATGGTAAAATGAAACTTGAGACATTAGATAAATACACGTATCACAAAGCTGTCGCGCGATGATATCGCGTGACCACTCTGCATAGCGTTTGCAAGGCAAGCGCGCCAGCATACAGGTATTTCTCACTATCTTGCAGCGATGACCAGCAGGGTACTTTTACTGACGCCGCCCTTTACACAGCTCAATACGCCATATCCGGCCACGAGCTATCTGAAGGGCTTCCTGAATACGCGCGGCATACAGTCGCACCAGGCAGATCTGGGCATAGAGGTGATACTGAAGTTATTCTCACGCGAGGGACTGACGGAGATGTTTGCCCGGCTGGAGCAGCTGGACCTCACACTCGATGCCAACTGCTACCGCATCTACAACCTGCGCCAGGAGTACCTTCGCACCATAGGCCCCGTCATCCGCTTCCTGCAAAATAAAAACCCGACACTCGCGCACTCTATCTGTGACCGCACATTCCTGCCTGAGGCGGGCCGCTTCCGCGAGCTGGAGAATCTGGAGTGGGCCTTTGGCACGATGGGTATACAGGATAAAGCCCGCCACCTTGCTACACTCTACCTCGAAGACCTCGGCGACCTGATCCGCGAGACCATAGACCCTCATTTTGGCTTTAGCCGCTACGCGGAGAGGCTCGGGAGGACTGCCACACATTTTGCTCCTCTGGAGGCAGAGCTTCATGCACCATCTACGATCATCACAGACTTCCTCTGCGAGCTGCTGGAGGCTAAAATAAAACGGTGGCTGCCGACAGTTGTGTGCCTCTCCGTTCCCTTTCCCGGCAATCTCTTTGGCGCGCTAAAATGCGGGCAGTATATCAAAGCGCACCACCCGCACATCCGGGTAGTGCTCGGCGGTGGCTATGCCAATACTGAGCTACGCAGCCTGCGTGAGCCGCGGCTGTTTGACTATATAGACTATGTCTGCCTGGATGATGGCGAAGCGTCACTGCTCTATCTTCTGGAGCATATAGACGGCATGAGAAATGCAGATCAGCTCAAGCGCGTTTTCCTGCGCCGCAATACCGGAGAAGTGGTCTATAGCAACGGGGCTAGCGAGACTGACATAGCATTTAAAGATACCGGCACTCCCGACTACAGTGACCTGCCGCTGGATGACTACCTCTCTGTGATAGAAGTGGCCAATCCCATGCACCGCCTCTGGAGTGATGGCCGGTGGAATAAACTCACCCTCGCACATGGCTGCTACTGGGGCAAGTGCACATTTTGCGATATATCGCTGGACTATATCCATAAATACGAGCCACTCTCTGCCGCACTGATCTGCGACCGTATAGAGGCCGTGATAGCTCAGACGGGCAATAATGGTTTCCACTTTGTAGATGAGGCGGCTCCGCCCAATCTGCTGCGTGAGGTAGCGCTGGAGATCATCCGCCGCGGTATCGTCATCTCCTGGTGGACCAATATCCGTTTTGAAAAACTCTTCACCCCCGACCTCTCGCGCCTGCTCAAGGCCAGTGGCTGTATAGCAGTAGCCGGAGGGCTGGAGGTAGCCTCTGACCGCCTGCTGGAGCGCATGAAAAAAGGCGTGACCGTAGCGCAGGTGGCACAGGTAGCAGATGGCTTCACCCGTGCTGGCATCATGGTGCATGCCTACCTGATGTATGGCTTCCCCACACAGACCGACCAGGAGACCATAGACTCTCTGGAGCGGGTGCGGCAGCTCTTTGAGTCGGGTGTACTGCAGTCGGGGTTCTGGCATCGCTTTGCCATGACTGCGCATAGTCCTGTGGGGCTCGCACCGGCACAGTTTGAGGTGGAGCGTATCGGTCCTGATTTTGGCGGCTTTGCTGATAATGATCTCTACCACGATGATCCGGAGGGTGCAGACCACGATCAGTATAGTGAGGGCCTGCGCCGCTCGTTATTCAACTATATGCATGGCGTAGGCCTGGAGATGCCGCTGCAGGATTGGTTTGACCAAGAGGTACCGGATAGTACCGTGCCCGCAGATTTTGTAGAGAGTGCCCTGCACGAAGGCCTCCCCACTCCTATCAAGCGCACGACCGTAGCGGTATGGCTGGGCCAGCTACCTGAGCTGACGCCCTTTGAGGCAAAGCATGGCAGCAAAAAGATGGCCATGGCTGAGCTGGAGTTTTGCGACAAGAAAAAAGACTGGCAGCTGCAGACCACTGCCGAGACCGGAGAGTGGATCATGCACATACTGCCGCGGCTATCGGTCACAGCGGGCCAGTCATCCCTGGGCTATAAGGAACTGAGCGCAGACTATGAGGCTCATACCGGAAGAAAATTTGAAGATCTCATCAGCAGCCGCGAGTGGTATGAACTGCGTGAAAATGGTTTGCTAATATTGTAGGACAGACATGGACAAACACATCTCAAAAGATCCGCTACACGGCAAAACACTCGAAGCCATCCTCACCTACCTGGAGCATGCCTATGGCTGGGATGAGCTGGGCCGTGTGATCAGGATCAACTGCTTCACCAATAACCCGACCATCAAATCGAGCCTGAAATTTCTGCGCAAGAATGAGTGGGCGCGCAAGAAGGTAGAGGAGCTATATGTGTGGAGTGTGACAGAGGATCTACCAAAATGATGGACTATAGCGGACCAAGCTATATATTCCCTTTACTTTTTCATCGCGTCCAGGTACATCTTGTAGCCTTCCAGCTCTGATTCATTTACCTTTTCTACTTTGATCAGCTTTGGATGATCTGCGAGGAAACCTTGCGGGTCCATCGGTGCATGGCCTATCATTATATGGAGCGTATCAGAGCTGAGATCAGTAGGTTCAGCGATGAACTTATTAGAATAGGTTCTGATATGCACAGCATAGTCATCAGACACCAGTATTTTAGATACCATATAGCTGCTATCGTAGTAGAAAGTATATAGTCCGCCTACCTTGATCCTGTCAGCATCCTCCGTGGTGATTTGACTACTTATCGCCTCATTATTATTTCCCCTGCTATTACATGCTCCGAGTAAGACCAGAAGGGCCACGGGCAATACGAGTTTAAAAAATTTTGTCGTTTTCATATTCATGAGATTTATGATCACTCCCTGATCTCAAAAGAGTCATATCCTACTATCACGCCACCTGTGATAGAGACCTTCTCTACTACAGCATTGTCAGGTCCATGGTGGCAGTAGTCCACCAGTTTGAATACCATCTCCTCCGGGCCCTCTGCCTCCAGAGATACAGAGCCGTTATGCTCATTGCGCACCCAGCCGTATACACCGAGCACATCTGCTACTTTCTTGACGCTGGCGCGGAAGAAAACACCTTGTACTTTACCTGAAACTGTGACCCGTAGATTAGTGATACCGCTGGACATATTTTACTTCTGTTTGCTCAGCAATAATAACGTAAATTTATCTCAGGCGTGATGCTTGTCACCCACACTTATTACACATTAGCTACATCAAAAATCAACCGCTCCAGACATGGAATACAGAGGACTAGGACGTACCGGATTACAGGTCAGTGCACTCTCTCTCGGCTCATGGGTCACCTTTGGCAGCCAGATAGGAGATGACATATCAGAGAGCCTGATGATACGGGCCTACGAGGCCGGTATCAATTTCTTTGACAATGCAGAGACCTATGCCAGTGGCAGGTCGGAGACTGTGATGGGCAATATCCTGAAGAAACAGAACTGGGACCGAAGCACCTACCTCGTCTCCAGCAAGGT
>CAZNDJ010000080.1:8410-16220 GCA_964571705.1 uncultured Chitinophagaceae bacterium | reverse complement strand
GCAATGCGCGGCCAGCTCGACGCGGTGTCCGAGCGCCAGCCGTTCCTGCTCGGCGATGCTTTTGATACCGGGTATGAAATGAGCTACGATACTTTGCTAAAGGTTATGTATGAATTCTTTACCTTTCCGCAGCTATGCTATGTCTTGTTTTGGCCATCCAAGAGGTGTCTCAACTATATCTCTTTTAATAATGAGATGTTTTTCGCCTGACAGGGTGTTAGCATATTGGCCCGCGATAATAGCCATCGGCGCAGAAAGTAACAGAGTATGGCCATTTTTTGGCAATTTGCGCCATCATGTCACTCCTCACCAAAGTCAAAACACTCGCCGCTGCCCACCAGATAGACCTGAGCCGCAGGCGTGTGCTGCTGGCCCTCAGCGGTGGTATGGACTCGGTGGTACTGGCTGAGGTCTTGCATCAACTGGGAGTGCGCTTTGGCATCGCGCATTGCAACTTCCAGCTGAGAGGGGAGGAGAGTGAGGGCGATGAGGCTTTGGCCAAAACACTGGCTGCGAAATATGATGTGCCGTACTTTTCTGTAAAGTTTGATACCGAGGCCTACATGGCTGAGCGCAAGGTCTCCATACAGGTGGCTGCCCGTGAGCTGCGCTACCAGTGGCTGCATGAGGTGCGCGAGGCCAATGGTTTCCACTACCTCGCCACGGCGCATCATCTGAATGATAATATAGAAACAGTCCTCCACAACTTTATCAAAGGTACTGGCATCAAAGGCCTCCGTGGCATGCTGCCAAAGAATGGCCGACTGATCCGTCCGCTGCTGGAGGTGAGCCGTGAGGAGATCGCTGCTTTCTGCCAGGCAAACAATCTGACCTACCGCGAGGACTCGTCCAATGCTTCTTCCAAGTACACCAGAAATAAGATCCGTCACCATCTGGTGCCATTGATAGCTGATATCAATCCGGGCTTTCAGGAGGCCTTTGCCGATAGGCTGAAAATCTTCTCGGAACTAGAGGAGACCTATACCCTGCGTTTCAATAAAATAGCAAAGCAGCTTTTCCTGAAAAGGGGCAATGATGTCTATATTCCCATTATCAAGCTACAGCAGCTAAAGCAAAGACGATCAATACTTTTTGAACACCTGAAACCGTTTGGTTTTAATGCTGCGCAGATAGATGATATGCTCGCTGCACTGGACAGCGATAGTGGCAAACAGTTCCTTTCGGAGCAGGCCCGTGTGGTCAAAGACAGGCGCTTCTTCATCGTCACAGATCTGGCAAAAGGTAACAGGGGAGCCATCTATATAGAGCATGCAAATGATCTTGTGAAGCTGGATGGTTTCTCATTGCATTGTGCTGCTGTAGAGGCTGCGACTGCTGTTATTGGTAAAGAAAAGGCACACGCTTTCCTCGATCTGGATAAGGTGAAATTTCCGCTATTGCTGCGTCCGTGGCGGCAGGGAGATTATTTCTACCCGTTCGGCATGAAGCTGAAAAAGAAGAAGGTCAGCAAGTATTTTAAAGACCAGAAAATGCCTATCCATCAAAAAGAGAACGTATGGATACTCGAGTCTGATCAGCGTGTGGTATGGATAGTGGGAGAGAGGATAGACGAGCGTTTTAAAGTGACGGACCAGACGCAGAAAGTATTGGTGATCCGCAAATCGAGCGAGGGATGAAACGGCTCCAGTGGATAGGGCTGACCTTGCTTCTTGGCTTCACTGTTATTATATATTCGGAGCACTTTCACGGGGCCTTTCACATAGACGATATACATACGATAGTCAATAACGCCTATATCCGTGACCTGTATAACATCCCCCTCTTCTTCACAGACGGCACCACCTCCAGCTCACATCCGCCCAATCAGACCTACCGGCCTATCCTGACCAGCACATTGGCCATAGACTACGCCTTGGGCAGCGGCACAGCAGACACGCTTTTATTTCACCTCACGGGTTTTACCATTTTTTTAGCCATAGGATTGTGCGTATTCTTCTGCTCGCGGGCTGTGTACCGCCACACCGGTGATAGGCATGCTGGTATTGTGGCCCTATTTGCCACAGGCTGGCTCATGCTCCACCCGCTGAGTGCTGATACGGTCTGCTACATCGTGCAGCGCGGTGATCTGCTGGCCAGTTTATTTGTCCTGATAGCCCTGATACTGTATATACAGGTGCCGGTGGCGCGTAGCTATTACATCTATCTCATACCGGCTGGTATCGCCATCCTTTCTAAGCCTATAGCAGTAGTGTTTCCTTTATTGCTGGGGGCGTATATGCTGCTCTTTGAGCGCAGCGAAACTAAGGCCACCTCTCGATGGGCTGCTATTCTCCTATCCTTAGTAGCAGCTGCTGCGTTTGGCTACCTGGTGCAGGCTATGACACCGCATACATACCAGACAGCAGGCGAGGACGTGTGGCGCTACCGCTTTACACAGCCTTATGTACTTGGATTTTACTTTATAGAGTGGTTTGCTCCACTATGGCTGGCGGCAGATCATGGAGCCCATGTGTTTGCTTCGCCTTTTGTGTTTCAGGCTGTGGTTGGTTATACCTTTGTAATAGCGGTGATCGCTCTTATCCTGTACACAGCGCGTCAGGATAGGATGCGTCCGATCGCTTTCGGTTTGTCCTGGTATCTCATAGCCAATCTCACCACCTCATGGATATCGCTCAATGAGGTCTTTGCAGACCACCGGATGTTCTTTCCCTATATTGGTTTGACGCTGGCTGGGTCATGGGCGCTGTACCTGGTGGTAGATTGGGCCGGTCATCGTTTCCGATCAGTGCAGGTGGCACACTATGTGGCTGCAGGTATAGCTGCTATCGGCCTGGCAGCGTACGCGTATGGTGCGCATGAGCGGACCCTGGTCTGGCAGACGGAGGAGAGCCTCTGGGCAGATGCCTCTGCCAAACATCCTGAGAGCGAAAGAGCGCATCTGGACTATGGACTAGCCCTGATGCGTCGCAAGGCACTGCCGGAGGCTGAGACACAGTTCGCCCAGGCACTACGGCTAAAACCAGACTATGCGATAGCAAATCTCGATATGGGAATCCTGAGACACGAGCAAGGCCGAGATGGGGAGTCGGGCCGCTACCTGGCTCAGGCAGTAGAAAATGGCAGAGAATCATGCCCTCCCTGCTACTATTACTACGCTATGTATCTCAACCAACAGGGCCGGGTGACCGAAGCGATACAATACCTGTATCAGGAGTACCGCCTCTCTGCCGCCAATGTGGAAGGCCGGGAGCTACTGATGGAGCTGCTGTACAAGCAACATCGTATAGATGAACTGCGCAAAGTAATATCAGAGGTGCTGGCCGTCTCTCCGGGCGATAGCCGTGCCAGCTACTACCATAGCCTCATAGCTGCTGCACCAACCGAGATAGCCGTGCCTGCTACCGCAGAAAGCTACCTCAACCTCTCCGGTCAGGCCTATCGGGAGGGACGCTATCAGGACTGTATAGACAATGCGAAGAAGGCGCTTGAGCTGAAGCCTGACTTTGCCGAAGGCTATAATAATCTGGCTGCCGCCAATAATAAACTGGGCAGATACGAAGAGGCAAAAAAAGCTGCTACTAGGGCATTGCAGCTGGACCCCCGCTCTCGCTTTGCGCAGATCAATCTCGCTGCCGCGGAGCAAGGGCTCAGATACGGTAAATAGCAGATCGATTACAAAATATCCACTCTGTACTGACACTGGGCCTCCCGGCTATGTTTTTTAACCAAAATTCATGTAGGTTTGACCAAAACAGATATACATAGATGAGTAAGTGGACGATATGGATGGTGCTGGCACTGGTCATGGTGGCCGTAGGCATCACCTACTCAAATCATTTTCAGGGTTCTCTGCATTTTGACGATGCACATACGATAGAAAACAACGCCTATATCCGTGACCTGAAGAATATACCGCTTTTCTTCAAAGACGGCACTACCTCCAGCTCTCTGCCGCCCAATCAGTCTTACCGTCCGGTGCTGACTACGACACTGGCCCTGGATTATCACTTCAGCGATGACCTGAAGAATATGGTCCCTTTTCATGTGACCAGCTTTACTTTCTTCATCCTGCTAGGAGTGCTGATGTTTGTACTTTTCCGCCGCATACTTTCCATCGCTTCCTTTGATGATAAGTACAGGGATTGGGTGGCATTGTTTGCCGTGGCCTGGTTTATGCTGCATCCAGTCTGCGCAGAGACTATCAACTATATCATCCAGCGTGGTGACTCGCTCTCTACTTTCTTTGTGGTACTCGGCCTGGTCATGTATGCAGTATCACCTGTGAGCCGGAAGTTTTTCCTATACCTGATACCTGTAGTGATAGGCATCCTGACCAAGCCATCCGCACTCATGTTTGGCCCGCTGCTGGTGTGCTACATGATCCTGTTTGATGCTGATGCGGGCTATATATCTATCCTCACCAGCCGTAGCAAGGAGCTAGGCAAACTCATCCTGCCTGCCGCAGTAGCGCTGGTGGTGTGCGTGGCTGGTTACCTGTTTGTGAGCAAGATGCAGCCATCTACCTATGTAGAAGGGCAGGCAGAGACATGGATGTACCGGCTCACACAGCCATACATCATCTTCTATTATTTCACAGCCTGGTTTGCACCGGTACACCTGAATGCCGATACCGATTGGGTGATCTTTAAATCTGCTGCCGATCCGTATGCCATACTGGGTTATGTGTTCCTGCTTTTTACCATCATAGTGATCTTTGTGACTTCAGAGCATAAGATCACCCGTCCTATCGCATTCGGATTGTCATGGTTTCTGCTGGCCAATGTACCTACCTCTATCGTTGCTTTCTCTGAGGTGACCAATGACCATAGGATGTTTTTCCCATTTGTAGGGCTGTCTTTGGCTGTAGTCTGGTCGCTGCATTTGCTGGCTATGCTGGTGGTAAAGGCTGCTCAGCCTACCAAACTGGCCATATGGTCATTTTACGCCTTTCTCGTGGTCCTGCTGGCAGGCTATGCCTATGGCACCTATACCCGCAATGAAGTATGGCGTAACGATGACAACCTCTGGTATGACTGCACACTGAAATCTCCTACCAATGGTCGTGGCCTGATGAACTATGGCCTTGCACTGATGCGCAAAGGTGACCTGAAGGGAGCTGAGCGCTACTATAGCCGCGGCCTGGAGCACTGGCCAAACTACGCCTACCTCAATGTCAATATGGCGATCCTGAAAGAGACACTGGGCAAGAAAGAAGAAGCAGAGGAGTATTTCAAGGCAGGTGTCTACAGAGGTGGCAATCTTTATCCCGGATCGTACTACTACTATGCGCGCTTCCTGAAAAATCAGGGTCGCAATGATGAGGCTATCAAGATGCTGAATACCGTACTGGATATGTCTGGTGCCAATCTGGATAGCCGCTATATGCTCATGGAGCTGCTCTACGCGCAGAAGCGCTACGAGGAACTGAAGAAGGTAGCCAACTCTACGCTCGCTATCTCTCCATCTGATGCACAGGCTGCACAGTATCTCAAACTGGCCGCTGGTGGCAAGTCTATGCTCGAGATAGCCAAAGAAACCGCCGAAACAACAAAGACTGCTGATAGCTATCTGAACCTGTCCCTGCAGTACTACAATGCTGGTGACTATCAGGGCTGCGTAGATGCAGCGCAGAAAGCATTGGAGCTAAAACCAGATTTTGCTGCTGCCTATAACAACATAGGATCAGCATACAACATCATGAAGAAATATAAAGAGGCCCGCGAGGCATTGCTGAAAGCAGTGCAACTGGACCCATCATCACAGCTGGCCAAAAACAACCTGGCACTGGCAGAGAAAGGTTTGAAAGAGCAAAAATAACAGACATTGAAACCCACCCTATCCATCGTCATACCATGCTACAATGAAGCGGAGAGCCTGCCGGTAGTACTGCCGGAGCTGATCCGTTTTGTAAATGAGCGCGACTACCGCCTCGTGATCACCAATGACGGATCGCGCGATGGTTCGCTCATACTGCTGCAGGAGCACTTTGCCAATGAGCCTCGCTGCAAGGTGGTAAACCATAAGGTGAACCGCGGCTACGGTGGCGCTATCAAGTCTGGCATACAGGCTGCTGAGACAGACTATGTGATCACTATAGACGCCGATGGCCAGCACTATCTGGATGATGTAGATAAGCTATTCAAGCTAGTAGTGGAGAAGGATGCCGACATGATAGTGGGCAGCCGCAAGGGACAGGCTGAGGCGTCCGCATTCCGCGGACTTGGCAAATCTATCATACGCGGTATAGCCCGATTTCTCATGCCGATGGATATCTATGATATCAACTCCGGTATGAAGATCTACAGCACAGAGCTGGCCCGCAAATACATCGTACTATGTCCTGATGCCATGGCCTATAGCGACATCATTGCACTCGTATTTATCAATCAGCGCCACCGTGTACTGGAGGAGCCTATCCGCATCAAGCCGCGCGTAGCCGGAGATAGCACGATCAATGTCAAGACTGCCTATGAGACCATCATGGAGATCATCAATGTGGTGATCCTCTTCAACCCTATGCGCATCTTCCTCACTATCGCAGTCTGCTGCGTGGTGTTTGCAGTAGCATGGGATATACACATCTTCCGCCGTGGCGGTGGTATCAGTACCGGCTCTGGTATGCTGGTGGTGTCAGGCTTCATCTTTTTTATGCTGGGCCTGGTCACTGAGCAGCTATCTCAGATGCGCAAAATGATGGTGAAAAAATGAGTGCGTCCCCAGCCAGCGTATTTCTCTTTAGCATAGACCTGGAGGATGTCCGTGACTTTATACCCGACGGCCATCAGTACCGTGAGGCCGTGCCAGCCAATACGCTGAAATACCTGGACTGGCTGGATAAGATCCGATCCAAGGCTACTTTCTTTATAGTAGGCAAGACTGCCCGTGACTATCCGGATCTGATCCGCGAGATCATTCGCCGGGGCCATGAGACGGCCTGCCACACGGATACTCATATACATCTCACGAGGATGACAGCCGATCAGTTTCGCAAGGACTGTGAGAGTTTCCTGACCACGCTTACGGGCCTTGGAGCTACTGCTGTGAAGGGCTTTCGTGCGCCTACTTTCTCCATGACTGAGCAGAGCAAATGGGCCTATGGCGTACTGCGTGAGTTTGGATTCACCTACTCCAGCTCCGTGCTGCCGTCTACCAATCCGCTGTTTGGCTGGCCTGAGTTTAAAGGCGAAGGTATCTATGATGGCATCTACGAGCTACCTATGAATATCGGTAGCTGGCCGGTCAAGGTGCCATTTGGTGGCGGCGTATATTTCAGGTTCTTTCCATCTTTTATACTCAATAGCCAGGCTCGGGCTACCTTCGCAAAGGGAGGCGCTGTGCTGAGCTATTTTCACCCGTATGATGTAGATACAGATCAGGAGCCATTTATGCACCCGCACATGAATGATAGCAAGGTGCTGAACTGGCTCATGTATGTAAACCGTGGTAAGGTTTTCTCTAAGGCAGAAGATCTCATGGAGCAGACCGGAGCAGTGGTGATGCGCTACGACCAGTACCTCGCCTCAAAGATCAAAGCATGAGAGAGCCGCTCTACATAGCACCCGGAGAGGCGCAGAAACTCTCGCGCTACCTGATAGGAGAGGACTGCCCCGAGGCTACCGTACAGCACTATGCAGCAGCCGTACAGGAACTCTTTGCTATCCTCACGCCAGATCAGGAGCGCACCTGGGATACTATGCTGCGCTCGTCCTTCTATATGAAACTAGTCGATAGTGGCCTGGCAGTGACCCACCCACAGTCGCCACTCCGCAAGCGTATTTTCATCATGCTCACACTACTGGAGTCGCGCCCTGAGTTTACGCAGTACTTCCTGCCGCAGCAGCGCAGTATC
>CAZNDJ010000080.1:0-8310 GCA_964571705.1 uncultured Chitinophagaceae bacterium | reverse complement strand
GCAGCGCAGTATCTGGTACCTGATACCGCTGGGATTCAGGGCGGGGCTGAGCGCAGTCTATCTGGTCACCGGAGGCATCTTTACCAAAGTGTCCGGTATCTCACGCATCTAGTCCGGGTAGTAAAACTGCTGGCTCCATATCCTGTATTGTGCTACAGGCCCGTCACCCTTGGCCAGCACGGGCGGATCTATGTAGATCTTGTTTTGCCATATTTTGAAGTCCTGGCTCACATCATGAGCATAGCCTTTAAATGCCTGCTGAGACACAATGCGATTGAACACCGGCGCGGGCACCAGAGAGAGTAGCGGATGCACCGTAGATGGCCGGTCTATATACTTTACGCTCATGCCTATCTTGAGGTTGATCCGGCCGTCTCCCAGCGGCGTAGGGAAAACGAATTGCCGCGTCTTCAGTCCCAGCTCTGGAATGTCTACCTCTACAAAGGAATACCCCAGCCCATACACATGCACGTCAAACTCAGTAGACAGTGTTCCCTTGCGGCTGAGTAGGGTGCCCTGCCGTGTCATCGCGTAGCGTGTATTGAGGTAGTGGCCACTCAGCATCAGGTCTTTGAGCTGTTTCACATTGCTATAGCCGTGCACTACTGTAAAGTGGCCTATGTCTACACTATTCTCTGTCGTCTCCTGTGGGTGGCTCTCCAGCTCATAGTCGCGGGTGATGGTTTTATTCCAGCCGGTCTGGTCTATGTCCGGCACCTCCCACATTGGTGCATTGCCATGCTCATCATAGTGCACGAGTATAAACCCGTTGCGCTCGCGGGAGTGCCACATATCCAGCTTTAGCCGCGGAGAGGGTTTAGTGCCATATCCTGTAGCTGTGCAGTCTCCTTTGGTATCAAAACAGAAATGATGGAAGGGACATTTGATCGACTCACCCTCCACAGATCCGCCGTAGCCAAAGTGGCCACCCATGTGCGGGCAGTACGCATCAGATATAGCTACCTGTCCCGATGCAGTGCGGAATATGACCAGCTCCTTGCCTACAAATCTCCTCGTCACGATGTCTCCGGTCTTTACCTCGTCAGAGGTGGCCAAAACGTACCAGCCGTTTGGGTATGGTTTTAGCGGTATCTTCTTGTACATAGCAGCGCCTTTTGCAATGGTATAAACGACGAAAGATGGGCTCCCGGATTTTCCGATTTTGGCAAATTATCAGCATGTTTAAGGATTGTTATCATGAACGGTAGGCTTGTGCATCGCTTCGTATTTACTATACTTTTTGTGCTCTGCTATAGTGGCTGTGCGCGGTGCTACGGCCAGACCGCGCAGCAGCTTTTTGAGAGCAGCAACACAAAAGCGCAGACTCATGACTACAAAGGTTCCATAGATGATTTGGATAAAGTGATCATTCTGGAGCCGCGGTTTGCAAAGGCATATTACAATAGGGGGAATGCAAAATCTGCGCTGCATGAATATGATGCGGCTGTCAGGGATTATTCCCTGGCGATAAAGTATGACTCGCTATATAAGGAGGCGTACTACAATCGCGGCAATACCCTCGTCAAATTGCAGCGCTTTGACTCAGCTATAGCAGACTATACACGTACTATAGCATTGGATCCCGTTTTCAGCCGGGGCTATTTCAGTCGTGGCACCACTTATGGTGATGTGAAAAAATATCAGGAGGCGCTCATGGATCTCGATGTAGCTATCATGCTGGATACCACCTACCCGCGTGCCTATCTCAATCGCGGTACAATACTGGCTAAATTGCATCGCTTTACCGAGGCCAGGCGGGATCTGGATCGGGTACTGCGGGATGATCCTAAGAGTGAGCGCGGATACCTGATACGTGCTATGGCTGAAGTGGGTCTGGAAGACCACGATGCTGCATGTGCGGACTTTCACCAGGCCAAACTGCGGGGCAATAAAGAAGCGGATCAATACATACAGGAATACTGTGATGGGAAATAAAAAAAGCTCCTGGTAAGGAGCTTTGAGTGGAGAATACCAGATTCGAACTGGTCGCCTCTTGCATGCCATGCAAGCGCTCTAGCCAAATGAGCTAATCCCCCAAGGTGGTGCAAATCTAATCGTTCTTGCGATTTCTGCAAATCGGCTTATGGTTTTTATTGCATCACATCATAGATGGCTCTGCCAATCCTACAGGACCAGCTCCACCATGTACTACCGCAGGCAGTGTGAAATAAAAACAGGCTCCCAGCCCCCGTGCTGCCTCTGCCCATACGCGGCCCTGATGACGCTGGATGATACTCTTCACGGTGGCCAGCCCTATACCCGTACCTTCAAACTCAAAGTCAGAGTGCATCCGCTTGAATACTCCAAACAGCTTGTCGGCACTCTTCATGTCAAAGCCGGCGCCGTTGTCTTTCACATAGTACGTAGCGATGCCATCCCTCACCTCGGATCCTATGCGTATCTCTGCGTTTTCTTTTTTAGAAGAGTACTTGGCAGCATTGCCTATCAGGTTAAACAGGACCTGACGTACCAGATGGCTGTCTCCGCGCGTATCAGCTAGCTCGCCTATCACATACTTAGGTTTGTACTGCGGCATACTGAAGGATACCTCGTCTACTGTATCCTGCACCAAAGCGCTCATATTGATATACTCCTGCTTGCATGTTTCATTGCCCAGCCGGGCAAATTCCAATAATTCTTTTATCAGCCTGCTCATTTTCCCGGTACTGGCGGTCAGCATTTGGAGCATTTCTTTTCCTTCTTCATCCAGTTTATTATCATACTGCCCTTTCAGTATCATAGCTACGCTGCTGATGATACGTAGCGGCGCCTGCAGGTCATGCGAGACTGTATAGCCAAAGGACTCCAGTTGGGCATTAGCCTCTGCCAGTGAGGCCGTTCTTTCCTTTACCTTCTGCTCCAGGGACTCGTTCAGCGCTTTGATCTCTGCTTCTGCGGTCTTCCGCTCAGTTATATCTATTATCATAGCCCGTATCATGTTTCTTCCCTGCACCGATATGCGGCTGAGGCGCACCTCACATATGATTTCTTTACCCTCCGCAGTTTTGATCTGCCACTCTGATACTGGTTTTTCGCCGTTTACTGTGCGGCTTATGAGCGTCTCTGCTTTATTTACAGAGAGCTGCCCATCCGGCTGATACTGTGTACTGAGCATACCCGGCGTAAAATTCAGGAATTCAGTACCAGTGTATCCGAATAGGGATAGTGCTGGTTTATTGTAGTCGCAAATGAATCCCGTAGCAACATCCAGTACCAGTATGGCCTCGTGTGCATCGTCGAAAAACTGGCGAAAAAGCGTCTCGCTTTCTAGCAGCGCTTTTTGTCCCTTCTTCTCGCGGGTGATGTCGCGCGTCACACCATTCATTTGAATTAGAGCTCCAGATGGATTCAGGATGGGAGTGAATTTAGTCTCTAGCCACTTGGTCTCATCATTCAGAGAGATACGATATTGTTTTTTTACTGTCTTGCCTTCGGCAAAATCTTCAGGTTGCAGGTCTAATAGTTTTAAATCTGATGGCAAAACGAGACGCTTCCAGAAGTTGATATCCTTTATGAGACTTTCGGGGGAGTCACCGAAAATGTCTATGCAGGCAGCCGATATATATGTCAATTTGTTTTGCCTCACATCGGCAGACCAGATCACCTCATCCAGGCTATCTATCAGACTCTGGTAGTCTTTGCGTGCATTGTTCAGTTGTGTATGGCTTACCTTCAGCTTATCTTTCAGGCTTATAGCTTTTAGATGTTTTGATCTTTCTCTCATGCGCGTTATTAGTGAGCGCAAGGTTTGCTTTTAAGCTATCAGGTTGAATGATGTTAGTTTTCCAGCAAACTGTATTTTCTCACAATAAGACATGACAAATATCATACAAACTATATGGTATTTTATAAATCAATTGATTAGCGCACGTCTGTAACCATTGCTAATAGGAATGTTGAGGATAACATTCATCTGTTTTATTATGTTTTGGAGCAATGTGTATAATCTCAAATCATCCGACAAACTGATTGTTGTTATAAAATAGAATGCGCTTTACTTGCACTTTAGACGCATTAAACAAGCGATTTGGGCAAAGAGCTTTTCATAAAGCAAGTGGGTGAGCGTATCCGCGAGGTCAGGAAGGATAAAAAACTATCACTGGGCAAAATGTCTTTGCTCAGTGATATCAAGAAGTCTAATCTCTCTCGTATTGAATCCGGCAAAACAAATATCACCCTGGGTACACTGTATACTATCAGCCAGGTGCTGAAGGTGCCGGTATCTGATTTTTTTATTGACCTGCCGGAGTAGTATCTCTGAGGTAGGCTACCATAAGCTGGGCCGCTCTGGCTGATGCTCCTGCAGAGCCTAGCATTTGTTTTACCTCTTCATAATCTTTGAATATCGTCTCTCTCTTAGTTGCATCTAATAGACTCTTTACCTCCTGCACCAGCCTGGCTTCATTTACATCATGCTGTATCAGCTCAGTGACCACCGGTTTGTCTGCTATCAGGTTTACGATGCAGATGTATTTGATGCCCTTTATCAGCTGGCGGGCTATATAGTAGGAGATAGCTCCTGCCTTGTAGCAGATCACCTCAGGTACATTATGCAGTGCCGTCTCCAGTGTAGCTGTGCCGGAGGTAACTATAGCGGCGTAGGACTCATGTAGCAGGCCGTAAGTATCATCCCATCTTATCTCACATTGAGCATTACCCATCAGGCCCTCATAAAAGTCGCGGCCCAATCCGCTGATACCCGCTATCACAAACCTATACTGTGGGAAATGCGGAATGGCCTTCAGATACTCAGGCAGCAGTTTGCTGATCTCCTGCCGCCGGCTGCCGGGCAGTAAAGCGATGATCTTTTGCTCCGTGTGCTCGTGTATTACCGTCGTCTGTGGTCCTTCGTCTGTGGTCTTTGATAATTCATCCAGTAGCGGATGCCCTACAAAGTCCACCTCTATGCCATGTTTCGCATAAAACTCTTTCTCAAAGGGGAAGATCACAAACATACGGTCTACATATTGTTTGACCTTTTTGACGCGGCCTTCCTTCCACGCCCACAGCTGAGGTGAGATATAATAGAAGAGTTTGAAGCCATGTTCCTTGATGAAAGGAAACAACCGGAAATTGAATCCAGGATAGTCTATGAGTATGACCACATCCGGCTGGTAGGCCAGTATATCCTTTTTGCAGAAGCTGATATTGCCGAGTATGGTGGGCAGGTGTTTCACCACCTCTACGAAGCCCATAAAGGCGAGGTCACGGATATGCTTCACTACATGGCCGCCAGCTGCTGCCATACGGTCGCCACCCCAGCAGCGTATATCTGCCGCAGGGTCTTCAGCGCGCAGGGCTTTGATCAGGTTAGACCCATGCAGGTCTCCGGATGCCTCGCCGGCTATGATGTAGTATTTCACAGAGGGAAGATAGCGTTATTTGTCTGCTCAGAGGAACCAGCTGCGCACGATACCCAGCATGACCGGCAGTGCTATGATCATAGTGGCCATGATCACACCGCGTGCTACATTGAAGTAGTCTCTATTGATAAAAAGGTAAAACACACCGAGGTTCAGTACGCAGCCTACACTCATGTAGCGGACCAGCAGCGTAGTGTCTCTCATAGAGTGCAGTATGGTCTGAAAAGACACGATGCCCGGCTGCCCCTCACCAAAGAAGTGCGAACCCACAGATATCAGATAGACTATGAATATGCCGGCAAATGGTACGGTCAGCCCGAGCAGGATACCTATCCATGGGCGGTCCCATTTGTATATGGTCGGGTGCGGTGACAGTATTTTATTAAACATGATCGATGTGGTATTATAGTTTCCAGTTAGCGTTCAGGTGAGCTATGCCGTGGTGTGCAGTCAGGTCATACTGCACTGGTACAATGCTCACATAGCCATTGGCCAGTGCCCACTCATCTGTGTCAGTGCCCTGGTCATGATTTACAAAGTTGCCCGACAGCCAGTAGTAGTTTCTGCCATATGGGTCCTGTCTTTCTATAAACTCTTCCTCCCACTTGGCCACAGCCTGGCGGCATACTTTCACACCCTGTATACGGTCCAGCGGTAGCTGCGGTATGTTCACGTTCAGGAGTGTAGCTTTAGGCAGGCCATTGGCCAGTATCTGCTGACTCACGATGCGGGCATAGTGCGCTGCCGCAGCGAAGTCGGCCTCATGCCTGTAGTCGCACAGAGAGAAGCCTACGGATGGTATACCCTCCAGACAAGCCTCTACAGCTGCAGACATGGTGCCGGAGTAGAGTACATTGATAGATGAGTTTGAGCCATGGTTGATCCCAGACACACAGAGATCCGGGTGGCGGTGCATGACCTTGTCTACAGCTATCTTGACACAGTCTGCCGGAGTGCCGGAGCAGTGATACGATTGGATACCTTCGAAGAGATCTACCTTGTGCAGGCGGAGCGGCTTATTGATCGTGATAGCGTGGCCCATGCCTGACTGCGGAGAGTCCGGCGCTACGACTACTACATCGCCCAGCGGGCGCACGGCCTCTACCAGCGCGCGGATGCCCGGTGCGGTGATGCCATCATCATTGACTACGAGTATGAGTGGTTTTGACATTGCTATGCGAAATAACCAATAATCTACGATTAAAGATCGTGATGATATTCACAGATAGAAAAGGCCTGTATCGCTACAGGCCTGTATAATATCAGATGTAAGAAAGGGACTACATAGCAGGTGGATACGGGAAGAAGTGGCAGATGATAGCACCCATGATAGCCAGCGCTACGATCCAATAGCCCGCATTGATGGCGATATACTTGAAGCCCTTGCGCTCAAACATGGCGCCTGTGGCGATCACAGGTAGTATGGTCATGATGCCGAGTATAGTACCATGCAGCGCACCATGCTTGAAGGTGCGGAAGTTTGTGCCGTAGTGATCCATTATAAACTTGACATGGCCGTAGAGCTCGGAGCTTTTATCGGTCATACCGGGATTCTGGTCTTTGCCCAGCATGAGCATGGACATAAATCCAAACTGGTGGATAGTAGCTGACAGGAGAGAAGCCGCCAGCATAAAGCTGAGCAGCAGGGATACACCGAATACGACGGCCATATTCATTCCTTTGGCGCTCTCGGGGGTGACACCGGCAGCTTTCATCCATGCAGTGCCGAATACCTTAGGATGATACCATATGAAACCTAAGAGGGTGGGTACGAGGGCCGCGATACCTATCGTAGCTGGTCCGGGGAGTGTAAAGTTGAGCATATGTGCGAGTTTTGGTTTAACCCAAATGTACGCCGCTATATGGCTAAACCAAATTTATCTATCCACCAGCCTAGCGCTGGGCGTACTGCTTACGCTTCAGGTCATCTAGTGACTTCTGAAGCAACGCTGTCTGAGTTGAGCTGCATCTTTTGGACCCGATAAGATATTCTATCGCCATCTTCTTCATATCTGCGTCCTCATCCATAAAGGTGCCGTGGTCCAGCACAAAGGCTACATCCTCACGTATGTGCCCGCTCATACCGAGGAATGAAGGGATATTATGCTCCAGCATAAAGCGGAGGAACCGCAACTCTGCGTCTTGTGGCGCGGAGGCTATAGCCTTACCTATATGCATACGGGAGCGGTCCAGCATTTTGAGCTTGCTCCACATGCCGCTGATGTAGCTGATCTGGAGCGCATCACACATGCCCAGATAGCACTCCTCAGAGGCTGTGCGGGTAGTGCGCATGTCCAGTGCCAGTGTGAATGAGTCCAGCGCTGCACGCGTCTTGACCGCGCGGAGGAAACCCTCGCGTAGCTGAGACCGGGTGAACGCCTGGGAGAAGGAGGTAATAGTCAGTGAGAGAAGGATGGCTGAGAGTAGTATCTTTTTCATAACGCAGAGCTTTGAGAGTCAGTAAATGATCACACTGAGGGATAAGGCAAGTAGCGTGCCTCCAGCGAGACAGGTCAATCTGTGGAAAGAAAGTGGCAACCTATGCTAAAGTCAACAACAAAGGTGGGGAGACTGAGGCCAAAAAGAAATCCCCCCGGAAGGCCGGGGGGATCTGAAAATGTGCCAGTATAGTAAAATACATGGCAACAAAGTCAACAGCGTCTTTATGATCTGGTGGCTGGTGTTTGTTGTCGGGTGGCTGGTTTGTATTCCCTACCAACAGTCAACTATCACCGGACACCTTACTTGTTGTCCTTTACTTCTTCGTACTCTACATCGCTCACGTTGTTCTGAGCGCCGCCTTCAGCTTGCTGACCTTCACCCGGATTTGGTCCTTGTGCGCCGGCTTCAGCTTGTGCTTGCTGAGCTTTGTAGATGTCTTCAGAGGCTGCGTTCCAGGCTGTGTTCAGAGCTTCTGATGCCGCATCGATCTTTGCCAGATCTTTCT
>CAZNDJ010000079.1:0-16925 GCA_964571705.1 uncultured Chitinophagaceae bacterium | reverse complement strand
GAGGCGACGCACAACCTGGTCTTTATGAGCCGCACGGCTAACCGCTGGGTGGCGATGATGGCGGACCTGCCTAACCTCGTGCCGGGGTCTATGGGCTTTGTGGTGTTTCACCTGAAGCATCATGCACACCAGGGCGACTATGACCAGGATGCGGATATGGCCAATGACTGGGAGGCACGCCTGGTAGGCAATACGGCGATAGGCAAGGCGCTGTGGCTGCTGTTCTTCCCGGTGTTTCAAGTGACGCGCCCTGCGCGACTGAAGTCTATCAATATGTGGAGCAAGTGGACATGGATCAACCTGGGCATGGCGATCATATTTGACGTGGCGATCACGTACTTCTGCGGCTGGGTAGGCCTGCTGTACCTGGTGTGCTCTTTCTTCTTCTCTATCGGCCTGCATCCTGTAGGCGGCAGGTGGATACAGGAGCACTACACCTATGAGGGTGGCCAGGAGACCTTTAGCTACTATGGCCCTATCAATATCATAGCGCTGAATGTGGGCTATCACAATGAGCACCATGACTTCCCGTCTATACCATGGAATAACCTGCCTAAGCTGCGCGCCATGGCACCGGAGTACTATGACAATCTGAAGTATCATACCTCATGGGCAGCTATCTGGTGGCAGTTTATCACCGACTCACGCTTCTCTCTCTTCTCACGTGTGGAGCGTGTGGGTGAGGGCAAGGTGGCTATGAAGGCCAAGAAGGAAACAGCTAAGGCTGCGTAGCAATAGCGCAACACTCCTCCGTATTAAAAATCGCCCGCAGTGCGGGTTACATCACCCTGTGCCTACAGTTTGAATTTCTTTTCGCTGAGCTTGCGCTCTATCCAGTGGAGGAGGTTGAAGGTATTGGTATAATCGCTATGGAGGCGTGGTACGCGGTCGGCCTTGATATCTTCTGCCATCTCTGTCAGCAGGGCTTTGCGGTCCTCTGCAGGTGCCTTGGAGACCTTTGTGATCCAGCGCAGGACATGATCTATGGCTTCTGTCTCAATTTTATTCTTTTTGATCCAGCCGCGTGTGGAGCGTATGAGTGAGGGCAGGATAGTATAGTGGCCAAACTCCATCTGCAGTACGAGCTGAATGATACGCGCGTGCATCTGCAGGTCTACCCGCTGGCCATGAGATGAGTTTATGATCTGCTGTATCACATTATTGGCCTCTGTACCTTTGCCATTCATAGCGAGGGCATGGGCATAGAGGTAGTGTACGAGTACTACGCGACCGAAGTGCTCACCGTACACCTTATCATCATATAATGCAGCACCGGCCTTTTCGCAGGCTGCATAATCCTTGATGCCATTGAGGATGACCATACGCTGGCGCAGTATCGTACTCTCTATCTCTGCCCTGAAGCGTGGATGAAAGAACTGATTGTTTTTCTCCAGTACTGCGAGCGCCTTGGCCAGGGCAGCCAGTGATACATCAGACTGCGCGAAAGTGCTGCTGAGAGCGACCCGGAGGTAGGCATATGGTAGCGTGTGCAGGAGTGCTTTGCGGATAGGTTCATTGCGCTCGTACATGCTGACGAGCTCCTGGGCGTATTGCAGGCCGGGGCCGCCCAGGCCATGGACGATGGTCTGCAGCGCATTGTGTATGCTGTAATATAGGGTACGGGCCTTGAGGGACTGTACCTCCTCTGCCGGCCGGGTGAGCAGCGGGCCCCGCAGCACCTCCTCCATATGGTCCGGTGCATAACGATTCATAATATACGGCCCCACATCATGATAGAGCTGTGTGTAGTCTGCCATCTCCCTGATGAGTGCCATATGCCGGTCAAACTCATCTCTCGGGACGATACCCGGCTGGGCTGCATAGCCCTGCTTGTACATCAGCTCCAACCGCGTAAAATAGGCGGAGATGAACAATCCGTGCAGCTCCAACTCCATTATTTCGGGATATATCTTGTCCAGCAGCCGGAGCGCCATGGCAGACATGCCGCGGCGGTGCAGGGCATATACCTCGAGGTAGGCATTGGTCAGGCGGATCTCCTCGGTAGATGACTCATCATAGACGCGCAGCGCCCGGAGCAGGACGTCCTGCAGGTAGTTCTTCTCATCTGCTATCTGCTTCTTGGTCTTGCGCAGGCGGCGGCTCAGCTCGTCAGGGTCATATGACTCCTGCTTCAGCATGGCATCGAAGAGGGCTTCATATTTTTTGCTGCTGCCCCAGAGGGAGATGTACTGCTTGAAGTATTTCTTCTCACTAGGCGTGAGCGAGTGTATGAGATGCGTGAGCTGATCCTGAGTGCGCATAGCGGGCCAGATTAAGGTGGTAGATGGAGCGCAAAGTTAGGCAACTAATCAAATGTGAAAACACATCAGAAAAGTTTGTACTGCTTGTCACGGTACTGCTCGTATAGAGAGGTATTGTACTCGAAGGGTTTACGATCCGGAAAAAACCTGCGCATGGCCAGGTCGTACTGGCTGCGCATGAGGTCGGCCCACTCTCCTTCTCCCTTCATGCGACGTCCAAACTGTGAATCGTTCAGTTTGCCGTCATGCATGGCTTTGATGCGGTTCAGCACCTTGTTAGCTCTGTCGGGAAAGTTTTTGGTGACCCAGTCCTCAAAGATCGTCCCTATCTGACCGTTGAGACGCACCACGATGTAGTGTACGCTGCGTGCGCCGGCCTCAGACGCTGCCTTGACAATATCAAAGAGGCCGTCATCATTGATAGCGGGTATCATCGGAGCAGCATTGACACTGACGGGTACGCCTGCCTCAGAGAAGCTGCGGATGGCGCGCAGGATATTGCGGGCCGAGGCGGTGCGCGGCTCCATGATGCGCTTCAGATCTTCATCAAGCGTGGTAAGGCTGAAGACAACGTGGACCAGATTTAGTGCTGCCAGTTTTGACAAGATGTCTATATCGCGCTCTATGAGTGTGTTTTTGGTAATAATGCCTATAGGATGGCGATACTCGTAGAATACCTCCAGCAGCTGGCGCGTAATTTTGAACTGGCGCTCGGCAGGCTGGTAGCAGTCTGTATTGCCAGAGAGTAGCATGGGTGTGGCTTTCCACTTTGGATTTTGCAGATAGTCGCGCAGCAGTTTTGGTGCTGTCTTCTTTACCATGATGTTTTGCTCAAACTCTGCGCCTGCGCTATAATCCCAGTACTCATGGGAGTTTCGCGCATAGCAGTAGATGCAGCCGTGCTCGCAGCCCTGGTAGGGATTGAGACTGTACATATTGCGCAGGTCAGGGCTATCTACTCTATTGACCAGCGTTTTAGGGAATACCTCTATGAACTTCGTCTTAGGATTGTGCAGCAGCATCTCCTCCCTCTCCTCCTCAGTGGCCAGGTGCTCCAGATCCTTGACCATCTCTGTCTTGAAGAAACGGTTGTTAGGGTTTTTCTGAGCCCCTCTGCCCCTCACATAGAGATCGTTCTTGCCATCCATATTGGCATAAAAATACCAATATTTTTAGCAATTACTAATTCAAATAGGTACTTGATCTGTGTGTCTGAGTGAAGTCCCTGAAGTTCTTGTAGTAAACATTACTGAACTTGATCTTATTCTCAAGGATCTCTTTCAGTGTTTCATCAAATTGCTCCTTGAGGTCTTTGTCCGTATCCAGGTAGTATGACTTCTGGACGTAGAGATCGTTGAATGCATTGAGCTTGTCTGGTTTGCCCTGGATGCCTACCAGCTTCAGGCGCCAGAATTTCTCACTTGCGGCCTTGATCTTGTAGAGATACACTACACCCTTTTTGTCAAAAAGCTGTGCTGGCTGCTTGTCCAGGAGTACGAGGCTATCGAGATCGTTGTCCTCTGCATCCTTGCCATAGAGGCCGGTGTGCATGGCCATACGTGCCAGCGCATAGCATAGCTCCTGTCCGTCTTTATACTTAGCCGGAAACTTTGCCGTGAGGCTATCTGCTATCAGCCCGCGATAGAAGTAGATCCTCTTGGCCGGATCAGTGGCCAGAGCGAGCATGATAGAGTCTGCTACCGGCTCACCCTTTTTGAGCATGAGGGCTATGGTCTCTATCTTCTGGTCTGAGGAGCCCTGCTGCAGGATGCGGTCCAGATAGCTCCGTACGCCCGTGTTAGTATGCGCAAATGGCACTAACAGGCCACTGTAGCAGAGCAAAAGGCTTTTTTCGTCATTGCTGTTATTACTATTATCTGCCTGGCCGCGCTTGAATTCGTTGCGGGCTTCATTGAGCAGGCCTGGTATCTTATCCTTGTATTGGTCGTCTTTGAGAAGTTTCTTATTGTGCATGGCATCCATCATACGGATGATGTATGGCTTGTACTCCTCTATAGATGCGAGAGGATAGAGATCATTGAAGTGATCCTTGACCAGCTCCGGCGAATCTATGAGTGGTGCAAAGATCCTGTTCAGATTAAAGTCAGTACTAAGCGGCTGCTCGGACATAATGAGATCCTTGAACGCGGCCACTGACGCCGGCGTACCCATATCAGTAAGCGCCCTGAGGATAGAAAACTGGTAGACGGCAGTATCTGAATACTTAGGGTACTCCGCTTTCATGAAGTCAATGATGCGCTTGTCATCACACACGGCGAGATTGAGGATCAGGTTTGTCTTTACGTCCTTATAATCCTTGATCTTTGGCAGGGTCTTGATCGCATCTATATAGCTCTGGGCATCCTCCTTGCCAAACTGGACATACTTAGGATAGAATGCAGCCTTATTTTGCTGAGCAGTATCAGCTGAGTAGAGATCTTTGAGATACAGCTGCCCCTTGGCTACGGATGGTAGCGAGCCGATCACTGTATCCTGCGGGGTAAAGGACGAGAAGAAGGTTTTGATAAAATCACTCTCCCCGAGTACTGTGTCTACATATGCCTGGAGAATATACCGGGTACCATTCTTGAGGATAAACCTTTTGTGGATCACCTGGGACGATCCGGTGTCAGATACCATTACATCCAGCTGCCAGCCATCCTTGGCTGCTACTTTCTTCTGGCCGCTCAGTACCTGGTAGTAGTTTTCGCTCAGAGTGCGGAGTACTCTCTTGTAGAAAGTGGTATCCGGCAGCGTCAGGTATTTGTCATAAATACTGAATGATACCGTGACACGCTCATCGTAGCCGGGGCGGCAGAAGGTCTTGGTGACCTCATGCATATCTGCCTGACCATTCTGATTGGTCTTCATCTTGCTGTATATCTCGCGGAAGGCGCTTTCCTTTGGCACATATGGCAGTTTGACCTTGCAGCGCAGTGTAGTGTCCTTGTACCATGTGAATGGTACGTTGTACGGACGGTTGCGCACCTTAAATGATTCAAAGAATTTGTCGGCCTGAGAAGAATCCTTGTCATAGTACATACCCATCACCACATAATCGAGCTGGCGGATCACAGCATAGACCTTTACATTCCTCTTCTCAGGAGTAGTGTAGGTAGCTGTTATAATATTGCGGCCTGCCTTGCGGAAATATTTTGAGGACACGCGCTTGTATTTAGCATCCTTGTAGAATGAGGTCAGTATGCCCTCCAGGTCAAATGAGTCCTGCTCTATATAGCGCACAGCATCATAAGAATGTTTGAGGACAAAGAACCTGTTATCAGTTTTGGCATCAGAGGCCAGGGCTACTACACGATTGTCGAGATTATCGAGGTCCTTGGTATAGTACTCAAACATATTGGCAGGAGCCGTGACAGAGAAGGAACTATCAGGCGAGACGAAAGTCTGCCAGTCAGAAGTCCTGCGCGGCTTGAGATGGATAGATCTAAAAAACTGGTCAGCCAGCGCCGAAGAGGCAAAATTATCCGTACCCGCTAACCTGAAAACTAACACCTCATCTGGGGTGACGAGCAGCTGGAAGCGCTGAAGGTCTCCGCGACGTGTCCTGTTTGTGATATCAAAGCCTTTGTAACCGGATATTTCGATCTCCTTCTTTGTCACTATATCGCCCGGCACTGTCTCGTAGAACATGCTATCTATAGATTGTAGCACATGCGCCTCACTCTCGCCTTTCAGGAATGATGCAGATAAGATACGTGCTACAGTATAGTAAGCGCCGTTGCCCATATCTACGCTGGTCTGATATGATACTGATGAGGTGGCCAGCATATTGAGCATGGTGCCGGGTACCATGACAGAGTAAAAGCTATCTGATGAAACAAAAGTGCTCATAGGCTGATCATAGATCATGCTATCTATAGATGAGCGCTGCAATGCATCACGCTCACCCATATCGAGCGGCTTGACGGTGTAGCCCTTTTTGCGGAGGAGCTCAATGATGCCCTTCTCACCGGGCAGGTGTGCTGAGCCCACACCTATGAAGAGGCGCTGCGACCTGGTGACAGAGTCGATAAAGTCTGTCATGATACGATTGCGGCGGTAGAGTATGTATTCTGCCTCGCGCTTTGTCATGGAGAGCTTGGTGAGAGAGTCCAGCTGATCCAGGTCTGCATGGCGGTAGGCATCTTCTATCTGCTCATTGACCAGCCACGTAGATGCTTTATCTTTAGGATTGATCGCTACTTCGCTTTCTTCTGCATCCTTTTCCGGTTTGGTAGACTCAGTGAGTGCAGCCATCATGGCGGTATAGGTCTCTACTCCGGCTATTTTCTTTTTGAGCTTTTTGCCGGTCTTGTAGATGTACATATCCAGATAGGTGGCCTCCTCTGCATTGGCACCAGTAGAGGAGAGGCGATACATCAGGTCATTGATAGCTGAGAGGTCCTGCTGCAGGATCGTCTTAATTAGTGTCTTGCGTGTATTATACAATCCGAAGCCCACATCGTTAGATTCGTCATTCTGTGCCGTGGCAGCCTGAATGGAAACCTTGTAATCATCTGAAGTGATGAAGTCACTGAACCAGGTATCAGCATTGAGCTCTGTAGCTACGACGTCTGATTCCGAGATAGCCTTATAAAAGGGATCTCCGAGATGGAAGGCAAGTTTATTGCTCACATGCATGGTGCCATAGAGGTAGGAAGGCTTTTTGAGCCCCTTGCCACTGATCTCCCACAGGAGGCTATTATATTTTTTCTGAGCTGATAGCTGACCCGCAAAGAGGACCAGAAGGATAACGAGCGTTTTCCTGAAAGACATTTTCATAATTCTTCTTTAGATTTTTACTAAGATAATCAGGTAGTAAACAATACCTAACGCACGAAGTAAAATTTATTTTCCCAAAACTCCATTATCTCTTTTATAGATTTGAAAACCGGCTAAAAACTCCCGATATGAAAGATAAACTCCTGATATATGGCTGCAACGGCTACACCGGCACGCTCATCTCCCGGCTGGCGGTACAAAAAGGGCTCAAACCTATCCTCAGCGGCCGTAATGAGGCTGCGGTGAAAAAACTGGCTGAAGAACTACAACTGCCGTATGTAGCCTTTGACCTGAGCAATAATGCAGCAGTAGATATGGCGCTGAAAGATGTGAAGGTGGTGCTGCACTGCGCGGGCCCTTTTATCTATACCTCCAAACCTATGATAGAAGCCTGCCTGCGCAATAAGGCGCACTACCTGGATATCACGGGTGAGATACCGGTCTTTGAGGGGGCGCATGACCATGATGCTGCGGCCCGGAGTGCCGGCATACTGGTGATGCCGGGGGTGGGATTTGATGTGGTGCCTACAGACTGCATGTCCTTATACCTGAAAGAACAAATGCCCGATGCTGATAAACTAGAGCTCTGCCTGATGAGTAAAGGTGGGCGCCTGTCGCATGGTACCGCTATCACCATAGCGGAGGGCATGGGCTTAGGTAGTGCGATCAGAAAAGATGGAAAGATCACTCCTACCAAATCAGGCTATACGACCCGTGAGATAGATTTCGGCTTTACTAAAAAGGTGGGGGCTGAGATACCATGGGGGGATGTGTCCACCGCCTACTATACCACAGGGATACCTAATATCCGCGTATATAATGTACTGCCAAAGCAGCTGATCTCCTCTATGAAAGTATCTAACTACATAGGCCCGATCCTGCGCCTGCGCTGGGTAAAGGACCGTGCGATAGCCAAGATCAAAGCGCGTCCTGCAGGTCCGGATGACAAAGAACGAGCAGAAGCGCAGAGCTTCGTATGGGGTGAGGTGACCCATAAGAGCGGCGCTGCCAGGCGCGCTGTACTGACACTGCCGGAGGGCTACAGCCTTACGGCAGATACAGCTGTAGAGATAGCGCGGCGGGTGCTGGATGCGGGTTTTAATGCTACTGGCTTCCACACGCCGGCATCAGTTTTTGGAGCTGCGTTTATCAGACAGTTTGATGGAGTGAGATTGAAGGACCTTTGAAATGAAGAATAGAATGAGAAATTTAAGTGGCTATGTAAGGCTACTGCTGCTAACTATACTGCTGGCCGGCTGTGAACAACATGCCTTCAAAGAAGGCAAGCCTGCACGGTGCGTGGGTGTGAAGGATGGCGATACCATAGTAGTAGTGCTGGACGGCCAGCAGGTGACGATCAGGCTGGCAGAGGTAGACTGCCCGGAGAAAAGCCAGGCCTATGGCCAGCGGGCCAAGCAGTTTACGTCGGGGCTGTGCTTCGGCAGGGAGGTGAGTATCGTGGAGAAAGATAAGGACCGCTACGGCAGGACTATAGCGATAGTGTACCTGAGCGATACCACCATACTAAACAGAGAAATAGTAAAAGCAGGCATGGGCTGGCGCTATGTGCAGTACTCTGATGATCCTGTATATGGCGAGCTGGAGGATGAAGCGCGCAATGCACACCGCGGACTCTGGGCAGATGAAAATCCTGAGGCTCCGTGGGAGTTTCGCAAGAAGGGCAGGGCACCGTCGCATCCCTCTCACAAGAAGAAATATCACGAGGTAGGGGAAGAGGTGGAAAGCTAAGTCCCCCTATCCCAATAAGCTCATAGCTGCATCGACTATATTCTGCAAGCGCTTTTTATCAGAGAAGGCCTTGCCTACTGTATTCATGCCCTGAAGGGTCGTGACAATGTGCATGGCTATGGTCTCTGCGGGGAGGCTGGGTGTGAGCTCCTTGGTCTTGATGCCCCTTTTGATAGCCGAGAGAAACACATCGTACATGCTATTAAGATTGCGCTGGGTGATCTCTTTGACATCAGCATCATGCGGTATCATCTCGAGTGCTGCATTATTGATCAGGCAGCCCTTGTTTTTTTTATCCTGCGTATGGACAGCCACACCTTTGGCAAAATAGGTGCGGAAGAGCTCACGTACAGGAAGGTCCTGGGCAAAGTGCGCCTTGAGCGCCTCGCCATTTTTCTCAGAGTAGTGGTTGAGCACCTCTACAAAGAGGGTATGTTTATCTCCGTAGGTATCATAGATACTCTGGCGGTTGATACACATACCCTCTGTGAGGTCTGCGAAGCTCGTACCGTTGTATCCATTGCACCAGAAGACCTCAAGCGCTTTTTCGAGCACCTCTTCCCGTTCAAACTCTTTCTGCCGTGGCATAGTGGATACAAAGATACGATATCCTATCAGCGGCGCAATCCGATGCCGCCATCTACCAGCAGGTCTGCACCCGTGATGAATGCGGCCTCAGGTGATGACAGGTAGGCTACTGCGCGTGCTACCTCCTCGGCACGGCCCATGCGGCCTACGGGGATAGCTGCCTGTATCGTGGTTTTAAATTGTGCTTTGGCCTCCTCAGGGAAACCAGCCTTGTCAAAGATCGGCGTGTCTATCGGTCCGGGGCTCACTACGTTCACACGGATATTTTTGGCGGCCAGTTCATTGGCGGCTACGCGCCCCAAGGCTGTGACAGCGGCCTTGGTAGCGGCGTAGACGCTGGCATTGGCCATGGCGCCGTTTGATACTACGGACGAGTTGAGCACTACCGAGGCACCATCGGCCAGGTGAGGGATGAGCTTCTGCAGGGTAAAGAAGAGGCCTTTGACATTCGTATTGAACATCGCATCATAGACGTCCTCAGTGGTCTGCTCGATAGGGGCGAAGAGGGCTACACCGGCATTCAGGAAAAGTACATCTACCTTCTTGCCGCTGTCTGCTATGGCCGTGACCAGTGCATCCAGTGTCTTGATATCAGCGATATCAGAGAGTACGGTTTTGAGTTTAGGATCATTGCCCAGGTGCCCTGCGGCCTGTTTCAGTTTGTCTGCGCTGCGGCCGGTGATGTAAACGTCTGCGCCCTCTGCGAGGAAATGCTGGGCGGCGGAGAGGCCCATGCCGGAGTTGCCCCCGGTGATGACTACTGTCTTGTTGTTGAATTTGCTCATTGTGTGAGATTAAAAACGTGATTGAATTTATTTAGAACGATCATTCCGAATACAAAGGAATAAATAATAGAACGATTATTCCAAATAGATATTTTAAAATCTTTTAGCGGCACACTAAAAAATATTTTTCGTCGTTTATATAAATACATTGGAATCTTATGTATTATTGCCCTAGGTATTAATCAAAGACTATGATATTTCCACCGGAACTGATAAAGGGCACGTTTAAAACCATCGTGCTGAAACTCCTGGCCGACAATAAGAAGATGTACGGCTATGAGATCACGCAGCGTGTAAAGGAGCTGACCAATGAGCGTATACAAATGACTGAGGGCACCCTCTACCCCACCCTGCACGCACTGGAGAGTGAGGGCCTGGTGACCACAGAGACAGAGTACATAGGCAAGCGCGTGCGCAAATACTATAGCCTGAGCCCTAGTGGCAAGACAAAGAGTAAAGAGAAGGTCAAAGAGTTTACGGACTTTGTAGCTACCATGCAGCTGCTACTGGATACCAACCTAAAAGCCATATAAGAATGTACCGCCTCACAGACGAGCAGATAGACTATATACTCGATGACATCAGACGTGGTGGCATCGGGCTGGAGGACCTGCAGTATAACCTCCTGGACCATATCTGCTGCATACTGGAGCGCGACCTCAAGGAGACGGATGACTTTGAGGTAGCCTATCGGCGCACGATCCGGCAGTTTTATGAGCGGGATCTGGGCGAGATAGAGGAGCAGGCCATCCATTTATCAAACATCAAAAATCACTACACAATGAAAAAGATCATGCTGGCCAGCGGCGTCGTATCCGCCGCAGCCTTTATAGCAGGTATAGTCTTCAAAACATTTCAGCTACCGGGAGCGTTCGCTCTTTTCTTTGCGGCTATCACGCTGATGGGACTCGTGTTTCTGCCACTCATGGGCATACTGCGGGCTGCGGAGAAAGCGACCCTGGCCGAGAAGCTCGTGCCACTCGCAGCTGCGCTGACGAGCAGCCTCTTTATCCTGTCCAATCTCTTTGCCATAGAGCACTGGCCGGGGCGCATGGGCATGTGGCTGCTCACGGTAGGATCTGCACTATTCCTGCTGGCACCGAGCTACCTGTATGTAGGCTGGCAGCGTGCTGACAGGCAGAATACGGTGCTCAATACGATCGTACTGGTAGGTTTTGCCTCAGTGCTGTTCCTCATGATCAGGATACACTGATAGACCTGCGACTAAAAGATAGATAGTGGGCGATCAGACGGGTGAAAAATTTTGTTTAAGAGACAGGCAGTATGATGGAGAAGGTAGTGCCCTGGCCGGGGCTGCTCACCACACTGATCTGACCATGATGATTGTCCACTATCTTCTTGCATAGCGCGAGGCCGATGCCTGTACCGGTAAAGGCCTCCTTATTATTGAGCCGCTTGAAAATCGTGAAGACCTGTGTGGCGTATTTCTGATCGAAGCCGATACCATTATCAGCTACATCTATCTGGATGTAGTCTAAGCTCTGATGCAGGTCCGGTTGCTTTTTGACCTCGGCGGGAGTGAGTGTGCGACAGGTGACAGTGATCTCAGGTACTCCCTTATTGAACTTCAGCGCATTATTGATCAGATTGTAAAAAAGCTGGTGCATCTGCTGCGGTATGGCAGATACCTGAGGGAGGCGGTCAGTTTTGACCACGGCTTTTTTCTCCTCTATGATCAGCTCCACATCGGTGAGTACACTGCGAAGTATCTGGCAGAGGTCGGTCTCTTCAAATTTTGCTGAGGTCTTGGAAAGGCGGGAATAGTTGAGCACATCTGTGATGAGCGCAGACATACGTAGGCTGGCGGCGTCTATTTTCTCCAGATATCTCGCTACCGACGCTGGGTCATCTGCGTGCGTCTTGAGCAGCTCTGTGAAGTTTGTGATCTTGCGCAGCGGCTCCTGCAGGTCATGGCTGGCTATGTAGGCAAACTGCTCGAGATCATGATTGGACCGGCTGAGCTCACGGAGGTTCTTTTCGAGTTTCTCCTGGCTATTGAGGAGCTGCTTCTGGGCGATCTTCAGCTCTGTATTGTTTTTCAACGTCTCTTCTATCAGTTTCTGAGCCTGTATGTCTACGAAGATCCCCGTCCAGCCGGTGAGCTGGCCCGTATCGTTTTTGACGGGTATCACGGATATAAGGTGCCAGATGGGCTTGCTGCCTGCCTTTGGCTTCAGCCTGATCTCTGTCCTGACAGCCGTCTCAGTGAGCTGAGCTTTCTCCCACAGGGGATAGAGTGACTTGTGCTCCGTGATATCAGAGAGCTGAGTCCATAATACCTTGCCGGGAGTGATCTCGAGAAAACTGAAATACTCCATCAGAGACTGATTGGCATAGGTGAGGTAGCCGGATGCCGTAGTCGTGAATATCATGACAGGCAGCGTCTCCGTCAGATTGCGGTATTTATCCTCGCTCTCCCTGAGCCGCTCTGACATCTCCAGTAGCTGTATGTTCTTCTTGCGTATCTCATCGTACGGAGAGATGGGCGGTTCCTTTTTGAAATACTGTACAAATGCTTCTACACGCGCTTCATTTAGCAGGCCGCTGAAGTTGATCTTCTCCGTGATATAAACCTGAGTGTCACTTTTGCCGGTAGTGATGCGCAGCGTATCGGCCAGCCGGCGGGCATACTTGATCGCGTTCTGGTAGTCTTTCTCCAGATCAGTGGTCGTAGTGAGTTTAGCCACCAGCTGCTTCCGGCTGCCTGTGGCCTGGATACCGAGACTGAGCACAGACCTGCGCTCATCGCGGCTGATGACACAGCGGCTGATCTCAGATACCGCAGTAGCAAAGGCTGTCTGGTGTATGACCGATAGGCCGCATAACTCTGCCAGCTTCATGCTGCGCCGGTGGCACAGGACGAGGTCCATTTCATTTTCCAGATTGATGCAGACTACTTCGGTCATGTCACTCTCACAGTTAGTATGGTCATATCATCTGTGCGGCGGGCCTGGTCCTTGTAGAGCACCGCAGCGAGGATGATAGGGTCATATTTCAAAATACCGGGATACTGCAGCAGGTCCCACTTGACACGGATACCATCCGAGCAGAATATGAGGTATTGCAGCTTCTCCATCTCATAGGTCGTGCTCTCCAGCCTGTTAGGGATATTGAGCCCGACGATACCATTATTGCAGATATAGTTTTTATACTCCAGGCCGCGCTGCAGCCTCGTATGTATATTGCCCACACCACAGATGGACCACTTCTTCAGCTTGTGGTCCAGCATAGCGACTGTGGCTACCAGACCGCGCGTGCGTTTGACACTATGATGCATCTCTCTCAGTAGCTCCGTAGGCTCTGCACTCGGCGAAGCCTGAAAAGCCTTGATCGCCTCTGATACTGCCTCATGTGCGCCCGGCCCATGGCCCAGGCCATCTCCCAGCATGATCATCGTACGATCCTTGTACCGGCGTATACAGCCGCCGTCCCCTGATACCTGCTCTCCGGGCTTGGCCACATTCAGACAGCGTATCACCGGATTGGGCTTCTCCTCCCTGTACTCTGCATCTGAGAAAACGCGTGCATAAGCCACGGTCCCCCAGCCCTCTATGGAGTAAAACTGTGCCTCATTGCTCAGCCGGGCTATAGAGCCGAGGCCCTGCCCCAGCGTATTAGTGCTGGAGTAGCCGTCTTTGATAGAATGATTGACACTTTTCATTCCTGGTCCATTATCTATACAGATCACTTCAAATACTGGCTCGTCATTTATACGATATAGTTTATATAACAGCTCGCCATTTTTTGCATGCTTGATCACATTGGACGTGAGCTCTGACACTATGATATCTATCTCTCCGGTACGGCGCTCGCTAAAGCTGCCTTTGACCAGATTGTGTATCTCCCTTTTGATAAAAGAGACATAACTGCGATCCTCTATGAGGTAAGTCTGGAAGAGTGTATTATCCATTCTTCCATTTTACCACAGTGACTGTCGTACCCTTGCCCATCTCAGACAGGATGTCAAATTCATTCATAAGCCTCCGTGTACCCGGCAGGCCGAGGCCCATGCTCCTGCCTGTACTATATCCATCTGTCATTGCTTTCTTAATATCGGGTATGCCCGGTCCGCTGTCTGTGAATACAAGCCTGATGCCAGTATTGCGCCCCTGGGTGATGACCTCTATACGGGCCTCGCCGCCACCGGCATATTTGAGCATATTGCGTACCAGTTCGCTGGCGCCGGTGATGAGCTTGGTCTGATTGACGAGGCTCATGCCTATCTTCACGGCATACTCCTTTACCCTATTGCGGTAGGGTACTACATCAGAGTCCTTGGTGATCCGGAGGATGTCTTTATTCAGTATGATCTTCGTCTCCGTCGTCATCATCATCCTGTGGCCCCTCTTCCTGCAGGATTTTCGACCTTAGCAGATCCATGCCCTTTTCCACATTGAGGGCAGTATATACCCCTCTCAGGGGCAGGCCGAGCTCTACCAGTGTGATGGCTACTGCGGGCTGCATGCCTACCACTACAGTGTCCGCATCCATGATCTTTGACATGGTGGCTATATTGCCGAGGATGCGACCCATAAACGAGTCTATGATAGAGACAGATGAAACATCTATCAATACGCCTTTGGCGTCCGTCTTTCTCACCATATTGATCAGGTCTGACTCCAGGTTTTCGGCCAGCTGATCATAGAGGTCTACTTGTATGGTCACAAGCAAGAAGGACCCCATCTTTAAAATAGGTATCTTCTCCATAGAGATATCTAGGCTTTAGTTTTTTGTTTTTTGTTGACTTCGAGTTGCATGATATTGAAAGCAGTCTTGAGCGCGCTGGCCAGGCTGGCCTTGGTGATGATCTGCGAGAGATCTATACCGAGGTGCACTACGGTCTGTGCTATCTCCGGGCGTATACCACTGATGATACACTCTGCCCCCATGAGGCGGGTAGCGGCCACGGTCTTGATCAGGTGCTGCGCTACGAGTGAGTCTACAGCTGGCACGCCTGATATATCCAGTATGGCTATGCTGCTGCTGCTATCTACTATCTCCTGCAGCAGGCTCTCCATGACTATCTGGGTACGGCTGCTATCCAGCGTGCCGATGATAGGCAGTGCGAGGATACCATCCCATACACGGATCACTGGTGTAGAGATCTCTGCTATCTCGTCCGTCTGGCGGAGGATCACCTCCTCCCGACCTTTGATAAAAGTCTCGAAGGTATGGATGGCAAGGCTATCCATGACCTTATTGATCATCATGCTTTGCTTATATAGGGTCTCGGGGTCCTTGATCTCCGAGCTGAGTGTTTTGAGCAGGGCATCCTTGAGGCTCATGACGAAAAGGCCCGTCTCACGCGGGCTGTAGCCCTGCTTGGCACGGGAGATGGAGATAGAGGCGAGTATCTCCCTGATGGTATCAAAATCTCCGGCACCGCTGTTCTCTATATTGGCATCGGTGAGGCTATCTACCAGAGACGAGAGGAGCTCCTCGGACTGGTGGCGGAGGTCCTCATTGCTCATGAGGTCCTCGCGCAGGCCATCGTCCTGCAGCTGGTTGTTCATCCAGTTTTCCAGGATGGTGCTTTTCTTCTTCTGAAATATTTTGACGGCTTCGTTCTTCATGCTGATGTGTTTGGTTTTTGCGAGCTGAGCTGTGTGATAAAATCGGTGAGTATGACCTTCAGCTCACTCGTGCGGGCTGGCTTTGTGATAAAGTTTATGGCGCCCATGGTGCGGGTCTCTTCCTTGTCTTTGGGGTCCTTTGATGTAGAGAAAATGACCACCGGTATGTGCAGCAGCTCTGCATTGCGCTTGAGCTCCTGCAGGCATTCCTTGCCGGTCATCTCCGGCATATTGAGATCGAGAAAGATCACATCAGGCTTGACCTCGGCCTGACGGAGGGCTACCAGAGCATCGCAGCAGCTGGCTGCGGAGTCGTAGTGCGTAGGGTGGTCTACGCCATCCAGAGCGATCCTAAATAGCTCTCTATCATCATCATCGTCGTCTATCAGGTAAAATCGGAGGGGGCTATTCAATGGATATATTTCAGGCAATATAGATAGATGACTGGGATTGCGGGAATTGTATCGGCCAACCGGCCTATTCATACGACCATCAGGCCAAAAAGGGGAGACACTTTGTCTTGCAAGACAACGTTTTATGTATATGGGAAATATATTTCCCAATCCGCAAAAACAGGGCACTGTATAAGGGCATTATCCATATCCCGATTTATCATTTGTAACTCTGCCCTATTCTGTTATTTTTGCAGCGCCTTTCGGGGCACCTTTTAACAAACACTTTAATATATCAACAATATGGCAGATGTAAAGCCGGATGAGATCTCTGCAATCCTCAGGGAGCAGCTCTCAAACTTCAAATCCGCTGCAGAACTCGAAGAAGTGGGTACTGTGCTCCAGGTAGGTGACGGTATCGCTCGTGTATATGGTCTGACCAATGCCCGTGCGGGTGAGCTCGTAGAGTTCACAGCCAGTGGTATCAAGGCGATCGTACTGAACCTCGAGGAGGACAACGTGGGTGTGGTACTCATGGGTCCATCTGACAAGATAAAAGAAGGCGATACAGTAAAGCGTACCAACGTGATCGCATCTATCAAGGTGGGCGAGGGCCTGCTGGGCCGTGTAGTAAATACACTGGGCGAAGCGATAGATGGCAAGGGTCCTATCTCTGGTGAGCTTTATGAGATGCCACTGGAGCGCAAGGCTCCGGGTGTACTCTACCGCCAGCCGGTAAATGAGCCACTGCAGACAGGTATCAAGGCGATAGAT
>CAZNDJ010000078.1:0-17228 GCA_964571705.1 uncultured Chitinophagaceae bacterium | reverse complement strand
TATATACTATGGTCCGGTGGTTTTGAGATCGTGCCGACCATATTCTATGAAGAGAAAGAAACAGATGATACTGCCGGGGTCAATGACATCATGGGGGGTGAGGCGCGTTTCGTTTTTGACAAGGCAGAAGGCATAGCGCAACTGCTCCGCAGTAAATACCCTGCCGCGTTGCATTACCACTCCGGCGCCGTACTGATCGAGACGCTGCGCCGCACAGGCCAGACAGAGTCTCAAAACCTCTTTGTAAATGTCAGTGCCGGCCGTATAGAGATCGTCTACTTTGATGGAGCTGGGGCGCTGCGCATCTACAATCAGTATGAGTACCGCTCTACGCAGGACTATATCTACTTTGTGCTGCTAGTGGCAGACGAGATGGGTATCAACCGCGCTGAGACACGTGCATTACTCATGGGCGAGGTGAGCCAGGACTCCCAGCTGTATGATATGACCACCCGATACTTCCGCTCCGTTACCTTTGCCAGGGAACCCGCAGACAGGACCTTCACGGCTGCCTTTGAGGGATACCCGATGCACTTCAACTATCCACTATACAATCTGTAATCCATGCGCATCATAGGAGGAGAATACAAAGCGCGGCAGTTTCACCCGCCGTCCAATATACCTACGCGACCTACTACGGACATGGCCAAAGAGGGCCTGTTCAATATGATCAATAACAGCTTCAACTTTGATAACATCAAGGTACTCGACCTCTTTGGCGGCACAGGCAGTATCAGCTATGAGTTCACATCGCGCGGCACGACTGATATCACTACCGTAGAGATCTTTCCCAAGTGCGCCAACTTTATCAAGAAGACCGCGCAGGAGTTTGGCTTCACAGGCATCAAGGTGATGCAGATGGATGTTTTCAAATACATGGAGAGCTGCCGCGAGAAGTATGATGTGATCTTTGCCGGGCCGCCCTATCCGCTGCCTAATCTGGGCGACATACCGGATATCCTTTTCAGCTATGACCTGATAGATGGCGAGGGCTGGTTTATACTAGAGCATAACCCTGACCACAACTTTGAAAAGCATCCACACTTTGTCAAGAGCAAGACCTATGGCACTACTACGTTTGCCATTTTCACCAACGCCGGCAAGGAGAAATCTGAAGACTAATGGCCTCTGACCTCAAGCTATACATGATCCTCATCGGCTACCGGCCTAAAGGTTTTAATACTGAGCAGCATGATGTTGTGTTTCGCGTCGGTACAGATCTGGAGGATCCAGCCTTTCTGGCACAATTGCGTTCCTCTATCCCACTACCTAAGTCTGTGCTGGTGCATATAGACTGCTATGCAGAGATCACACAGGCCGATGGCTATGCTGTATCTGTAGTGCGTGACCGCGATGTGGCGAAATCTAACAATGGCCGCAAACTATACTATGTCAATCTCGGCGGATACCGTCACGGCGTCTTCCAGGAGTATCACAAATCAATCCTGCTGGTACTGGATGATCCTAATGACCTGAAGAAACGCGCGCTGGCCGATCCCTTTGCCACAGAGATGGACCGCGACTTTGCCGCAGATGCGCGACCACACGTAGATGACCGGCTGAAACTAGGTGTAGACATAGATGATCATCTGGATGTGCAGCAGAGCCTGGACGACTACTATATCGTACTCACTCCAAACGCAGGTGGACGAGACTCTATCCTCGACCCGGTGATCAAGGGATATATGAAGCTGGAGTATTGAGGGATTTACAGATTTACTGATTTACGGAATTACGGATTTCGTTGCAGGCATTCTCTCAAGACTCTTATATTTACCCTAGTTAACTCATCTCAAGCGCATGAAAAAGATCGCCATCTTCCCCGGCTCCTTTGATCCTATCACCTCTGGCCACGTAGACATCGTGAGGCGCGCCGTGCCGCTCTTTGATCAGATCATCGTAGCTATAGGTACCAACTCTCAGAAGCAGTCGCTGTATCCATTAGAGAAACGTATGGAGTGGATCAGCAGGGTCTTTCAGGACGAGCCCAAGATCACTGTAGAGAGCTACGAGGGCCTGACGGTCAATTTCTGTAATGAGCGCGGCGCAGACTACATCGTGCGTGGTATCCGCTCAGCGTCTGACTTTGACTATGAGAAGACGATCGCGCACCTCAATAATGCAATGTTTCCAAACATAGAAACGATACTCATGCTGGCCAAGCCGGAACTATCATCCGTATCCTCTACCATCGTGCGTGAGATCATCCGCGGTAAAGGCCGCGTGGGCAAATTTGTACCAAAGGAGATAGCCAAAGAGCTAAAATTGTCATAAAAGGGTCAGATATACGCCCGCTACCCGTCTGAGTGAAATAGATGCACTATGTTCACGTTTAACTAGTTGATATGCTGATCCGATCTTTATTGCTGCTTCTGATATTATGCCTGACTGGCACTAGCTATAGCCAGTCAAAGGCCACCAAAAAATCTATAGAAACAGACCTGTCTCATGCGCGCTTTCAGATAAAAGATATCCATAGCCGTGGCATCATCGTACGCCTGCGTACCGATAAGGAGCGCATCAAAACTATGCGCACCCAAGGTTACCACAAGGCTGCCGATGAGCTGGAGCAGCGCCTTCGTAGTACCAATCTGCAGCTCTGCTACGCCTTTATCACCAAGTGGACTTTTGGGCCTGTGTACTTCATGGAGTCTCAGCATACAGCACAGCTACAGCGCGACAGCCTGGTAGCGCTCACCTGGGACCTGCGGAGGGATACTGTGATAGCTATCCCTCATGACAGCCTCTATATAGTAGACTATGGTACCCTGCTGGAAAATACACCCGGCGAAGACCGCACCGCAGATCAAAGCAATACGCCTCTGGCGGGCAGCTACCTGGTGACGCTGGGCAGCAATATGCAGCAGCTCACGGCACCGCTCCCCTTCTCTGCCAAGGTGTGGGGAGACCGTATGGTGGCTACCGACCTGCTGGTACCTGCCACAATGCCAGCCGAACTCACGGACAGTATCGTGCAGGGGCTGAGTAAATATCCCATAGTAGACAGCCTGATACACAAGGAATATAAAAACGCCATGGCACGCTACATGCTGGCGATGTATGACCATATCAACTATGGTAGTGCCGGGGGCGGGAATAAGGACATCAAGGCATATATCAATCCATTCACTGACGCAGCAGAGCGCTTTTGCGAGCATTATATTCAGTATTATTGCAAGCGGATGGACAAGGATCAGGGTGTGATCTATAGTCAAAGTCCGATATACTGGTGGCTGAGAAATCCCAACATACGGTACCTCCTATATCTGAGAGACCTCGAGCAGAGGTTGAAAGACTCATTAGACACCAGGGAGAAGTTTACAGCGCCACGCTAGCACTACAAGAGAAACTGTACGAAGCCAACCTGGCATCAAAAGCTGCCGGGCTACCTACACACAATACACTCATCCTCTGTGAGCATCCGCCTACCTACACACTGGGCAAGTCAGGCAATCCCGGCAATATGCTTTTCAGACCTGAGGCTGTGGGGGCTGCATTTCACCAGATCAATAGGGGTGGCGATATCACCTATCACGGACCGGGACAGCTGGTGGTATATCCGATATTTGACCTGGAGACTATAGGCATGGGGCCCGCGGCCTTTGTAGCTGCACTGGAGGATACGATCACGCTACTGCTAGCTGACTATGGGCTGACCGCCACACGTCTGGAGGGAGCTCCCGGTATATGGCTGGATGCTGCCACTACCCCCCGCAAAATATGCGCAGTAGGTATGAAGATCAGCCGAGGCTGTACCATGCACGGTATAGCGCTCAATATCAATACCGATCTCAAATACTTCAACTACATAGTGCCATGCGGGCTGCCAGACAAGGCAGTGACATCCATGCAGCGTGAGCTGGGCCGCACACTGGATATAGACGAGGTCAGGCGTGCTTTCCAGGCCAAACTCGAGGAGTGCCTGCCAATCTCCATCTATTAAATGCCGGACGCAGGATTATTGATATCACCTGTCAGATTTGCTTGCTTGTCACGGCGGTGTTTCACCTGGTACACCACAGAGGCAATAAGGCCGACACCAACTATCACTATGGCAATGATCCAGAGATAATCTGTCGGTTGCTTGTCTGCATTTTGAGGCACTGCTACATCGCTGGCCTGTGCGTACAGTGCCTGTATGCCCGCTATCATGACCGCTATGCATACCAGTATGAGATTTTCTATCTTTTTCATAACGTGACCTTTATATGATAAATAATAAGGCGGCGGACTATACGCCCGCGCCTGGATTGTTTATAGAATCTGTCGTACGCGGTGTAGCTTCGCCCTTATCCTGGGATTGGATACCGCCTATGGTTCTGCGCCTGCTGCGCACCATGTAGAAGATGCCTGTACCGATGATCAGGACGCCGAGCGTCACCATGATAGCGCCTGTGATGGTCATAGTGGTATCGGCTGGCTTGTCTGATGTGCGGGTCTCGCTGGTATAGCCATTGTCACCTGCGCTCATGGCAGTATCCTGAGCAGTGACAGTATAGCCTGCCACCACAGTGGTCATGGCCAGAAGCAGCACGTATATACGAAGTAGTTTCATGATATTTCTTTTATATGCTGCTTACACAAGGTCTGTACCAGCCGGGAGTTGCCCAGAGTGAGCATTTAAAGTGGCATAACGGCGAATAAAGGGTATTTGCCCGCCGGCAAAAACCCGCGGCGGAAGGCGTTGTCCATTATTTGCCTATTTTTGCGCACATCTATTTTATGCTCAGATTCAAAGCAGACAGGCGCACGATAGCCTTTGTGGCCCTTTATTGGGTGGTGGCTATAGCGCCATGGTTCAGGTGGCCCTACATGTCTGGCTGGGAGATGGCCGGGTGGGTAATCATAAACTGCCTTCTTTCGTTCTTTTGTGCTGTGATCGTGCACAATACGATCCATGCGCCGATCTTTTACAGCAAAACGCTCAATAAGCTATTCCAGTTTGTCCTCTCCTTTACCTATGGCCACTCAGTGAGCGCTTACGTACCGGGGCATAACTTCAGTCATCATAAGTACACGCAGGAGCGCGAGGACGCCATCCGTACTACCAAAGCCCGCTTTCGTATCAATATCTTCAACCAGCTTTTCTTCTTCTACCTCATGAGCGGTGATATCCTGAAAGGGGAGATCGCCTTCGGGCGCAAAATGTACTATGAGCGGCCTAAATGGTTTCGCCAGTATGCACTGGAGCTCGGCCTCGTCATAGCTGCCAATATTGTCTTACTGTTCATCAACTGGAAGTGCATGCTGCTCTTCTGGCTGATACCGCATCAGTATGCTGCCTGGGGTATAGTCGGTACCAACTACTTTCAGCATGATGGCGCTGATGACAAGCATCCTTATAATCACAGCCGCAATTTCAGCAGTCCGGTATTGAACTGGATGCTATTCAACAATGGCTACCACGGGGCACATCACAATAAGCCCAATCTGCATTGGAGCCTCCTGCCGGAGTACCATGACAAGCATATGCGGCCAAACCTGCATCCAAACCTGGACAGGGTCTCCCTGCTATCCTATCTGATAGAAGCGCATATCTATCCCGGCAAACGAGTAGACTATCTGGGCAATCCGGTAGTACTGCCACCTGCTGAGGCAGACCTGGACTGGGTAGGTGAGATCAATGTAGGGCAGCACGAGGACGACATGGCTGCTTAGAATATTCCTTATTACTGACGGATGATGTGGTAGGAGGCGCTGTGGCTGCCATCTGATACTCTTATGATGTACTGCGCGGCAGGCAGGGCATGAATATCCATATGAGTCGTGGAAGGACGGCCAGGCAGCATGCCGGCATCGAGCAGGCGGCCATCCAGCGTATAGATCCCATACATTACCATATCTGAGGAAGTCTCCATAGTAGTGACGCACATCTTGCCGGTCGTGACAGTAGGATAAACCGAGATACCCTCCCTGAAAGCCAGATCTGCCAACCCGGTAGTGGTATTATTGCCTCCGAGGCCTGTGGTATCATTGCCATGAGAGATACCTGTGGTATCTATAGTGCTCACGGTATCAGTCACTACGCCACCGCCACCGTGACAGGTGCCGAAACAGCCTGACGGATTGTTATTCAAGGCATGGAGGCCCGCCTTGCGGGTGCAGGTAGTAGACTGCGTACCGGTCAACCTGCCATAACTGAATAGCAAGGCACTGAGAGAAGCAAGAATAGCGATGGTGTACGTTTTTTTCATAAGGAGAGTGTTAAAAGGTGAGCAATAGGCCGGTGATTGTATTTCTAAAGATAATACAAAAAAATTGTAAAGATTGTCATGGCTGAGTCAAAAAAACATGACAATCACACCTAAGTCAGTGATCTGACCAAAAGATTAGCTAAATGGCCAGTGGCTTATTTATAGAGGTCATTTTTCATGACACCCCATTTGCAGAGCATATGTGTGAGGGATACCTTGAGACAGCCGATGCCATAGGTCATGCTGCGTGAGAAATTGATAGACGAGGCCTCATCAAAGTATTTCGTAGGGCAGGTCACCTCTCCTATCTCATATCCTTTGTAGAAGATCTGAGACACCATCTGATTGTCAAATACGAAGTCATCAGAGTTGGCCTCGAGATTTAGATTGCGGATCACCTCAGCAGAAAAAGCACGATAACCTGTATGATACTCAGATAGTTTCTGACCGATCAGTATATTTTGGGTTAATGTAAGCATCCGGTTAAAGATGTACTTGTACATCGGCATACCGCCTTTTAGGGCCCCCTTGCCGAGGATACGTGACCCGAAAACAACCGGGTAGACATCATTGCCGATGATGGAGATCATAGCCGTGAGCAGCAGCGGCGTGTACTGATAGTCAGGATGTAGCATGATGACGATATCACCACCTATTTCCAGCGCTTTCTTGTAGCAGGTCTTTTGATTACCGCCATAGCCTTTATTGTTGTCATGCTTGATCACGTGCTGGATACCGATCTTACGGCCCAGGTCAGAGGTATTATCCTTGCTGGCATCGTCTACGAGTACCACCTCGTCTACCAGATCAAAGGGAATCTCTGCATATGTCTGCTCCAGCGTGCGCTCAGCATTATATGCCGGCATGACTACTACTACCTTTTTGTTTTTGTACATATTCTGGCTTTAGCCTATCCACACTATAGTAGTGTTTCTAAGGATTAAACAGCAGGCAAATCTTAAATTAGCGACCAAAATTAAAAATATTGAGGATACTCGTCCTGCTAAACCGCATCCCCTGGCCGCTCAATGACGGCGGCGCTATCGGAGCCTACCACTTTGTAAAGGGCTACGCTGATGCCGGCTGCGATGTGACATGCCTGGCCATGAATACGGCCAAGCATTACGTAGACCTGAAAAAGACGGGTAATGCCTTTAGTGGAGTGAGCGAATTTATCACCATAGATGTAGATAACCGGATCAAGCCTATAGATGCGGCGCTGAACCTGCTGACAGGGAGGTCATATATCATGGAGCGCTTTGACAGTGCTGCCTACCGGTCAGCTCTTGTAGCGCTTTTGCAGAGAAAGGAATTTGACGTGATACATATAGATGGCCTGCCACCATGCCTCTATATAGATACCTGCCGCCAGTATAGTAAAGCCAGGCTGGTGCAGCGCGCACACAACGTGGAATACAAGATATGGGAACGCGGCGCTGTGGCAGACAGCAATCCGCTGAAGCGCTGGTACCTCGGTATACAGGCAGCAAGACTGAAAACCTTTGAGCGTGAGGCGCTGGGCAAGGTAGACACTGTACTGGCCATCAGCACGGAGGATGAGGGCTTCATAAAAGAGCTACAGCCTGCAGCAAAGACGATCATCGTACCTGCGGGTATGGATATAGATGAGAATATGCCAGCCATACAGCCGCCGGGCGTCAGCCTATTCTTCATAGGAGCGCTGGACTGGCTGCCCAATCTGCAGGGGCTGGAGTGGTTTCTTCGCGACGTATGGCCACAGGTGCATGCAGCATACCCAGCGCTGAAGTTTCATATAGCCGGCAAGAAAATGCCTGAGCAGTTTTATAGCTTTGGCCATATGAATGTAGTGGCACATGGCGAGGTACCATCCTCTGTGGGTTTTATCAATAGCCACTCGGTGCTGCTCTCGCCGCTGGTATCCGGTAGCGGGGTGCGTATCAAGATCATAGAGGCGATGGCCATGGGCAAGGTAGTGCTCTCTACAGCAGTATCTGCAGAGGGCAGTGGCGCCACAGATGGCCAGCACCTGCTCATAGCCGATGATGCCGGAGGGTACATCTCCCAGATAGGCCGCCTGCTGGCAGAGCCGGAGCTGATGGCACGCCTATCACGCAGCGCCCGTGAGTTTGCGCTGGACAGCTTTCAGAATAAGAAGATAATTGCACGTTTGCTGGACTACTATAAGACCTTATGCTGCTAGCCCTTCAGATCATATACTGGGGCTGCGTCCTACTGCTCCTGCACTCCTATGTGCTGTATCCGCTGCTGCTACGCGTCTTTGCCGCAGGCAAAAAAGAGAATGATGTAGTATATGGCCGGGATGAAAAGCTGCCGAGGGTTTTCATACTCATGTCCGCCTACAACGAGCAGAAGGTAATAAAGGAGAAACTAGACTCAGTGCTGGATACCTCGTACCCGCTGGACAGGCTTGCCTTCTGCATCGGATCGGACAATAGCTCCGACGCGACCAATGAGATCATCAGCGGCTATGCTGCGAAATACCCTCATATACGATTTACCCCCTATCACGAGCGCAATGGCAAGAGCGGCGTACTGAATAAACTCTATACCCAGCTAAAAGCACAAGGGCTGGAGGAGAGTGACGTTTTCATCCTGACAGATGCCAATGTCTTCTTTACCCGCGACTGTATCTATGAGATGGTGAAGCACTTTAAAAATCCGGCTATCGGGCAGGTAGCGGGCAATGTGCTGAACAATGGCCAGCGTGGCGATGGTATCTCTGTACAGGAGGCTACCTACATACAGCGCGAGAATATGATCAAGTACCGCGAGGGACTGGCCTGGGGCGCCATGATGGGTGCCTTTGGAGCCTGCTATGCCATGCGGGCTGACTGCTTCTCCCCCATCCCTCCCAACTTTCTGATGGAGGACTTCTATATCAGCATGAGCATACTGCAGAAAGGCCGGCAAGCGATATCAGAGTTCCAAGCTGTGTGCTATGAAGATGTATCAAATGAAGTGACGGAGGAGTTCAAACGCAAGACGCGTATCTCTACAGGCAACTGGCAGAACCTGGGCGTGTACTGGCGGATGCTTTTCCGCCTTGATGCCGTGGCCTTTGCACTGCTATCGCACAAGGTGTTACGGTGGATGGGACCATTTATCATCCTGCTGATGCTGGTGACTAGCGGGACACTGATGCTGTCTATGCCGTTTTACGGTGTGCTCTTTGGGGGATTGGCTTTGTTTTGCCTATCGCCTATCGCGGAGACACTACTGAAACGTCTTGGCATACACCTGGCACTGCTGCGTTTTGTAGCCTATTTCAACCTGATGAACCTAGCGCTGCTGTATGGTTTCTACAAGTACCTGACCGGAGTGCAGACGAGCGCCTGGAGCCCTACGAAGCGCAATATCTGAACACCGGGCGCAGCTTATTTCATATATTTTATATCCATAAAATAAAAACTGAGCATTGGCGCGGGTTTCAGGCTACGCCAAACGGCGGTAGACATCTATGAAAATAAATGCTTGCTATTTCACAAATTTGCCCCCGCATTATTTCAACGTCAGGCCGGCGCTCAGCCGCAGGCATAAAATATAACACTAATGAAATCACAACTGAACACGATAGAAGAAGCTATCGCTGATATCAAAAAAGGAAAACTGATCATCGTAGTAGATGATGAGGACCGCGAGAATGAAGGTGACTTTGTGACCGCTGCGCGCAATGTGACACCGGAGATCATCAACTATATGTCTAAAGTAGGCCGCGGCCTGATCTGCGCACCGATCTCCAAGGGCATAGCTGACAGGCTGAACCTGAGCCTGATGGTGGGTAGCAATAACTCTGCGCACGAGACGGCCTTCACTATCTCTATAGACCTACGTGGCCACGGCTGCACCACAGGTATCTCCGCGCATGACAGGTCTAAGACCATCCATGCGATGATAGACCCTAAGTACCGCCCCGAGGAGCTGGCGCGCCCAGGTCATATCTTCCCGCTCATAGCCAAGGAGGGCGGCGTGCTGCGCCGTACCGGCCATACAGAGGCTACGGTAGACCTGGCGAGGCTGGCGGGATTTGAAGAGGCGGGTGTGCTGGTAGAGATCATGAATGAAGACGGTACCATGGCGCGTATGCCGGACCTGCTGAAGATGGCCAAGAAAGAAAAGCTGAAGATCATATCTATCAAAGATCTCGTGGCCTACCGCATGAAGCACGAGCGCCTGATCACAAAGGAAGAGACGGTGCACATGCCTACAAAGTACGGTGACTTCAAACTCATAGCCTACTCACAGCTGAATAGCGGTGATGTACATATGGCGCTGGTGAAAGGCACGTGGAAGAAAGACGAGCCTGTGCTGGTGCGCGTACACTCCAGCTGTGCTACGGGAGATATACTCGGCTCTATGCGCTGCGACTGCGGCGACCAGCTGCATGCTGCGATGCAGCAGGTAGAGAAAGCGGGAAAGGGCGTGATACTCTACGTACAGCAAGAAGGCCGCGGTATAGGCCTGATCAATAAGCTGCACGCCTACCGACTGCAGGAGAAGGGTAAAGATACAGTAGAGGCTAACCTCGCGCTGGGATTTAATATGGACAACCGTGACTATGGCGTGGGCGCTCAGATACTGAATGACCTCGGTATACAGAAGATGCGCCTGATGACGAATAACCCGAAGAAGCGCGTAGGCCTGATAGGCTATGGTCTGGAGATAGTAGAGAATGTGGCGCTGGAGGTACACCCCAATCCCCACAATCTCCGCTACCTGGAGACCAAGCGCGACAAGATGGGCCACGAGATACTGAAGCCCGTCGCAACTGTAAAGCTGAAAGGTAAAGCGAAAGAAAAAGTAGCCGAAGTAGCGAAAGCCAAAACAAAGAAGATCGACAAAGCCAAAGTCGTAAAAGCTGATAAGCCTAAAGTGAAGAAGGCTGAAAAGGGCAAGAAGAAAAAGGCGAAGTAGCACCAGTGGATCCCCGCGACATACGCATAGCAGACTATACCTACACGCTACCTGATGACAGGATAGCAAAGTACCCCCTGCCCGATCGCGACCTGTCTAAGCTACTGCTATACAAGAATGGCAGCATCTCTGAAGATGTGTACCGCAATATCGCTGAATATGTACCGGCAGACTCCCTCGTGATCTTTAATGATACGAAGGTGGTGCATGCGCGGCTCTTGTTTCCAAAGGATACGGGGTCTGTGATAGAGATCTTCTGCCTGGAGCCAGATGAGCGGTATGCTGATATCACTACGGGCATGATGCAGGCACAGGAGGTGTACTGGAAGTGCCTGGTGGGCAAGGCTGACAAGTGGAAAGAGAAAGAACTATACCTGCGCTATCCGGAGCATGGTATCACCATAACGGCATCGATAGTAGAGAAACTGAGCGACTGCTACGTGATACATCTGAAGTGGGAAACCGAGGCGACCTTTGCGGAGATACTATACCTGGCAGGGGCAGTGCCACTGCCGCCCTATATCAAGCGCAAAGCGGACAAGGCAGACAGCGATACCTATCAGACTATCTACAGCAAAGTAGAAGGGTCTGTCGCTGCGCCTACGGCGGGGCTTCATTTCACAGAACGGATATTTGATGCCTTTCGTACGAAGGGCGTCCACTGGGATTTTGTGACACTGCATGTGGGGGCGGGTACCTTCAAGCCTGTAAAGGCAGATGTGATAGCAGACCACCAGATGCATGCCGAGTGGCTGGATGTGCCGGTGACACTGATAAAAAAACTGCGCGATGCCATAGCCGGGGGACGCAATATAGTAGCCGTAGGCACCACTGCTACCCGCACCCTGGAGAGCCTCTACTGGATCGGCGCCAGAGTGCATAGCAAACCCGATACAGAGACATCACAGCTGGCCGTACAGCAGTGGGATGCCTATGAGATGGACGGGTCGCTACCTGCTACAGATGCGCTCGATGCGCTACTCTCCTATCTGCATCAGCATGGTCTGGACCGGATCATCACACGTACGCAGCTACTCATAGCACCGGGCTATCAGTGGCGGATAGTACGCGAACTGGTCACTAACTTTCACCAGCCGGATAGTACGCTGCTGCTGCTGGTAGCGGGCCTCATAGGAGATGACTGGCGGCGCATCTATGATCATGCGCTAGCGCATGACTTCAGGTTTCTCAGCTATGGGGATGGCTGCTATCTGAGAATGGATAATTGACAATGTACAATTGACAGTGAACGGCCGTTTTAACTATCAATTGTCAGTTAGAATATCGCTCTGATCTCAGCTCTGCCCGTGTGGACGGATTTATCTGTACCGGTCTGGCGGCCATCGTAGCTGAGCAGGAGCTGGATACTGGTAGCCAGGCGCTGCTCAAAGCTCACATTCCAGACGAAGTTGTTGCCGTTCTTGAGGCCATCCAGCATGGCGTACTGCGCCTGCTCGTTGGTATAGGCATTATTGTTATACTTGATAGCGGAGTACGATATTTTCGCTCCTACGGTCGTCTTGTTGTGCCGGGAGAATTTGAAATCCATGCCTACCTGATTGACCTGTGCGGTCTGGCCGCCGTAGGTAGCTACTTCATTCTTCTTGAAGCCGAAGTAATAGGTAGCGGCTAGCCTGATGGAACTCTGGAAGAGATAGCTTAGCTCATTATTCGTCTCGTTGTATTTGATGTTGTACTGCTGGTCGGCATAGAAGTCGGACTGATTGGCCTTGATACCATTGGTGTAGGTGGACTGGAGGTTGAGCTGCTTATAGATGTTCCACTTCACTGTAGCGCCCTGTGTCTGGGTCAGGTGGTTTTCTATACCGGCAGTGAGCAGGACGCGGCTGCGCGCATAGTTGAAATCTATCTGCCCGCTGATCTTGGCACTGAGGCGATTTATGTAGAGGCTGTTGCGGCTATTCATGGTGAGTGCCACTATATTGGTATCCATCCTGGCCGTAGGGAATGGATTGAAGTAGTTCTGCGTGCGTACGTCCTTGCCGGCATATATCTTCTTGGTGAGCTGCACGCTGGAGAATATGGAGAATAGCGAAACAGCTTTGGCGAAGCCCTGGGCATTTTTCAGCAGCGCTGCAGGGTTGATGTTCAGCACTTCATTGAAGGTAGTTGTATTGACCGCATAGAACTCAGGTGTGGTAGTGAAGGAGCGGATATACGATGTATCACTCCTGTAGGTAGCAGGCACGAAATCAGAGAGCTGTTTTGGCTTAGAAGGGTCCTTGCCGATCCAGACATAGTCGCCCGTATTGGTAGGTGATACGAGGTAGACCAGCTGTACCTTTTGCTCGCTGCCGGCACCCAGCTCATAGAGTGTAGAGGAGCGCAGAAGGCCTTTGGCGGCAGTCACTGTATAGTTGATCCGGCCCAGATAGTAGTTCTTCAGATTATCTGCTATGAGGGTAGAGTCTCGGAGGTCGAGGCGGCGGTAGGTGAGCGTCCAGTCTATGGTCTGGTTTCGCAGGGAGACGATACTGCCGGACACATTGATGGTGTGTGCTATTTTCACTATGGGGCGCAGTGCATTTGCACTGGCGGGCTGCTCAGTACGCAGCAGGTACTCTATCTTAAATTGATTCTTAGTCGTATCTGACGACCCGATATAGTAGCGGTAGTTTTGCCAGATGTGCGTGAGGGCAGTATTGAAGGTGTCGGTGTAGTGGTCTTTGTAGAGATTGATCTCATGGTCAAAGGAGATACCGGTCTTGATACCGCCGAGTGCCTTGAAGCGGTAGGACAGCTCACCACGTGGACGTATGAAGTCAGACTTGCCCTCCAGCGCATCGGAATGCAGGTAGCTGCTATAGAGCGTGAAGCCAAAGCCTTTCTTTGCGATCTGTGCGCTCACTACATTCTCATATCCCTTGTAGGCAGTATCGCGGATGAAGGTCCGGAAACGGTAGTTGACAAATCCGAGATCGGCCCAGGTGTAGGTGATACCTGCTATGCCCGTATGTTCATTGTAGGTCTGTGTGCCACCTGTGCCGAGGTTGAAGTCGCGGGCAAACTCGACATTGCGGAAGCGCTGTATCGCATTGAAGTTATTCTGCACAAACTCGTAGCTGGCCTCTATATCGACCCGCTCTGCGGCTATGGAGTCCTTCTTCTTTGTGATGATCTGGCCCTTGTATGCTATGGTGGCCGTAGCTCCTATGTCGTTCTTCTTATCCCTGGTAGAAAAGAGGTTGACATTGTTATTGCTCATGGCTGCCTCGGCGGTGATCACATTGTTCTTATTGACCGCATAGCTGCCGCCGAGCGTAAACATCTGGTGCATCTGCGGCGCTATGAGTTTGATGATAGGCAGGTACTGACCGGTGGGTATCTTGGTCACAGTGGTACCAGTCAGATTGAGGATGGGAGTAGAATAGGTGAATACCCTGCCATTGGCTGTATTCTGCGCAGCTACGTAGGTACCATTGCCAGCGCCTACATCTGTGAAGACAATGGAGTAGCGAGCCCGGACGGAATCGGTACTGTAGACATAGAAGGTATCACGTATGAGCTGCCCGCCTACGCTATACACTGTATCATGACGCTCATAGAGGATACGGTTCACGTCATAAGATGCAGTATCAATACCGGTATAGAAGGCGCGGTCTACACTATCTCCCAGAGCAGCCAGGAAGGACTTCTTCTTATCATCGAGCGACTGCTGCTGGCTCTGGTTTTTGCTATCCTGCTCGGTGTACATGTCAAAGAACACATTGCCCTTCTTATTCTTTGACGTCCAGTCAAAGCGGGCATCGGCCATGGTGCGCTGGTAGCTGCGCTCCGAGTACTGAAACTCCACCACGATACGGAGGTCTGCCGTGATGATGCGGCGCGGCATAAAGGTGATCGTACCCAGATTGTAGTCTATGACGTAGTCCTGCGTGGCGCCTCGGATCAGCTTCTGCCCGTTTATAAAGACCTGCTCGGAGTTGGCCAGGATGATGAGATAGGTCTCGCCATCTGCACCTATCAGCTTGTATGGCCCTTGATTGCCCTCGGTCACGGCGAGGGTATTGCGGGCAAACTTACCCTTGGAGATGCCGGCTGCGACATGCGCCTTGAGCGAGCCATACTTCTTCAGATCGTAGAGGCCATTGTAGCCGCCGCCCTGTGCCTTCTTGGTGTAAAACAGGAAGTGATCTGGCGGCGAGTACATGTCAAAGTCACCGACTATCACGGTATGGTTGCCCTTGCGCAGCTGGATGAAGATCTTGTCAAACTCCTGCACCTGCTGCGTATTGCCCTCGGGCTGGATGGGGATATTATTATCCGTGATGGCTGCCGTGATCTCGAGGTCGCGGGCTAGCATGCCCTGCATCTGGAGGTTGAAGGCGGAGTTGAGTATCACGCTCTGATTGCTACCAAATGACAGGCCGCGGGAAAAGTTACCATTGTAGTCCAGCGAGCCAAAGTCGATCAGCTTGTCTGCCGAGACATCTGCGGGCACATAGACAAAAGGCGTCAGCGTACGGTTGATATTAGCCTTCTGGTAGGCCTTGTAGTCCTTGTCAAAGTACCTATTGGCAAAGGCGTAGGGGTAGGTGCGGAAGGCGGCGGTCACAGAGTCTCCGGCCGGTCTTTTCTTCCAGATCAGCAGGGAGGAAAAGGGGAACAGGTCATAGGCCGACGTATCAAGGATCTGGCCGTCTGCTGCGCGCAACACCAGCGTGTGCGGTATGAGGCTGAGGCTATCCAGCCGTACCGTATCGGTGCCTACCGGGATACTGGGGGTCCTGATATTGCTCACGTACTGTGCCCTGACAGTGCCCAGGGCCATGCATAAGAGGACCAATATGTAAATACGCCGTGCCAAAACAGGATACTCTAAAACGCGCTTTAGGGCTACAAATTACTAAACCAGAGGTAATAAAATGCAGTGTGCCACAGGCGGTAATACACCACTGCCTGTGAGCAGGGCAAAAAGGGGGAACAATAGCCGCTACTCTAGACGTGAGCCAGCATATCTGCGGTCATGCGGGCCAGGTCATACTCAGGCTGCCAGCCCCAGTCCTGACGGGCGTAGCTATCGTCTATGCTCTCCGGCCATGACTCGGCTATCTGCTGGCGAAAGTCAGGCTGATAGGTGACCTGAAAATCCGGTATATGCTTCACGATCTCGGCGGCTACATCCTTTGGGGCGAAGCTCATGCCGGCAAAGTTGTAGGACGAGCGGATGCGTATCTGGTCTGACGGCGCCTCCATGAGCGAGATGGTGCCGCGGATAGCATCTGGCATATACATCATGGGCAGTATGGTATCTTCCTTCAGAAAGCACTCGTACTGCTTCTTTTCCTTGGCCTCAAAGTAGATATCTACGGCGTAGTCTGTGGTGCCGCCGCCGGCCTTGGTCTTGTAGCTGATCAGGCCCGGGTAGCGGATACTGCGTATGTCCAGTCCCTTCTTCTGAAAATAATAATCGGCCCAGCGCTCACCGGCCTGCTTGCTGATGCCATAGATCGTATTGGGCTCCATGACTGTGTACTGCGGCGTGTGTACGCGCGGGGTGGTAGGCCCGAATACGGCAATGGTAGATGGGTAAAAGACCTTGGACAAGCCGTCCTCTACGCTCACGTCCAGTATATTGCGCAGGCCCTTCATATTGACCCGCCAGGCGAACTCGGGGTTCTTCTCCCCGGTGGCAGAGAGGATGGCCGCCAGGTGGTAGATCTGTGTCACCTTATTGCGCCGGACCACGTCATGCAGCCCGGGCTTGTGCAGCACATCCAGCCGCTCAAAGGGCCCCTCTGCCAGCTCGCCTGTGGCGTCCTTGAGGTCAGAGGCGATCACATTCTTATATATTTTGCGCAGGGCGAGGACCAGCTCCGTCCCTATCTGCCCGCAGGCGCCTGTCACGAGTACCGTGTCACTTTCCATATCCTATCCGAGAATTACAGAACCAAATGTAGAAATTAAATGATACGCCGTACTTTTTAAGTCAACGGCAGGCGTTAACAACTTGATAGTAAGGCTGACAGAAACAGCCGGCCAAATCAGAGATAGGTGATGCCGGTGCTATGCTGCGCCCGGAGCACAGAGACGATCTCCATATAGTCCTCGCGGCGCTCTGCAAAATCCAGCCGCGTGGTATCGAGCAGGACGATGCGG
>CAZNDJ010000077.1:0-17324 GCA_964571705.1 uncultured Chitinophagaceae bacterium | reverse complement strand
ACGGGGCGGTGCATCGCGACGGGCAGGGATAGTAGCGGATAGCCCGCAGCGGCCTGCGCTGATACTGCACATACGGGCTTGACCTGCCGGCCGCGAGGACTAGGAGCGGATAGCCCGGCTGCCCGCCAAACCCGCCCTCTACCACATTCCGGCCCAAAAGGTTAAATTCGCTACCCCTAAAATCAAAAAGGGGCGATCTGACTATGGCTATAGCTGTGAAAGAAGGGGTGACCAAGGTGGAGCTGCACTATTACTTTGCGGATGAGTCGCACAGTATGAATGCGGCGATACGCAATAAGTGCGAGCTGAACCTGCTGGGCATCCTCAAGGAGATATCTACGATCCTGAACGGACGCATACAGGTGGAGACCGAGGCCTATACCGAGGGTGGACTGGTGGAGCGCTACCTGCTGCGCAGCAAGAGTGAGTATGTGTGGAGTGTGGCGGTGGCCCTCTTCCACTACGTGCTGCCGCTGGAGGTGGATATAGAGCGCGTGGTGAGCGAGGAGGACAAAGATGCGACTAAGAAGGCGATAGACAACCTGCGCCGCGAGATACGCGGCTACGAGCGCGAGGAGGAGGGGGTGAAGGTGGACATGGAGAGCGCGGCCGCCCTGATAGCGAGCAACCTGAAGATCATCAAGCTGAAATCAAACTTCTACCGCCAGATAGCTAACAGCGAGAAGGTGACCAAACTGGCCGTACAGCAGCTGAAGCTGGACAATACGCCTATGGGCAAGCCTGCCGTGGTGAGCCGCAAGAAATTTGACACGTATATGCTGGTGGCCGATACGCTGAAGCCGGAGACGGACGAGCAGGCGATCATAGAGATCATCAGCCCGGTACTCAAAGTAGGCAACTACAAGTGGAAGGGTATCTACCTGGCCACGGGCCGCACGATCAGCTTCTCTATGAAGGATGAGGACTTTAAGAATGAGGTGATCAACCAGGGTACGCTTTTCAAGAATGGTACGCGCATAGAGTGTGTGCTGGATAGCACGCGCAAGATGAGCGAATTTGGCGAGGTGACGGTGACGGGCTATAGTGTGTCTGTGGTGGTCCGCAAGATAGACGATGAGGCCTCCGTAGAGGTGGCGCATAGCAAGCCGGTGAAGAAGAAGAAAGAGGAGAAGGAGATGCAGCAGCTGGATCTCTTTGGGTCACTGTTTGGGTGATCCGGATTTCGGATGTTGGATTTCGGATTTCGGATTTCGGCAGGGTTGTTCTGATGTAGGGTGATGTACACTTTATCTCACTTTCCCCATATAGAACGTATAACTCACATAGGGAGTCGTCATTGCTAGGAGGTACGACGAAGCAATCTGGAATGTGCTGATCACGGTGTAATCCTCGTTTACTACTGACTTGCTACGATGTCTTTGACTCCGGATTGCTTCTGAATTTCACACTTCTATTTTCCACGGGAAAAATTCATCGCAATGACGTTGCGCTTAGATAGCATTCGTTGTTGTTCGTTCGTGTTTCTATGCAAAAACGAACAAACAACTACACTCTTGAACTGCATGCTTGCATCTAATTTTCAAATTAGCTCATCTTCAAATTTTCAAATCAGATCACACTCACATCGCTGCCAGCATGGCGCTGATCATCTGCACGGCATAGGTACCTGCCACAGGGATGAAGCGCGCAAAGTCTATGTGAGACCGGTCATCGGCAGTATCTGAGATGGTGCGTATCACGCAGAAGGGAATACCATACTCATAGCATACCTGCGCTACTGCTGCGCCTTCCATCTCTACACATAGTATATCCGGCAGGTGTGCAGTGATGGCATCTCTATGGTGCTGCGCAGAGATGAACTGATCGCCGCTGGCTATATCTCCCATATAGAGTTTCGGATGCTCGATCCCAAAGAGGTGCAGGCGATCTGAAGAGATGGCTGAGATCAGGCTGCCACTATCCAGCAGGTGCTGTATAGTAGTACTGGCCCGCTGCAGGTGGTCCTCATGCGCGGGGAAGTAGGTGACCCCGAGCAGCGGCACCTCGTAGCGCGGCATGAGCGGGCGGCCATCCAGATCATGATGGATAAGGCGCTGTGCCAATACAATATCTCCTACACGGAGGCTCTCATCTATGGCGCCTGCTACACCGGTGAAGATGATATCCGTGACTTTATACTTCAGTATGAGATGGGTAGCAGTGGCAGCAGCAGCTACCTTGCCCCAGCGGGAGAAGGTCAGTACGACACGCACACTGCCTATGGTGCCGCTATGATAGGTGCGCCCCCCCATTTCCTCTGTCTCTACGCCTGTCATGAGTGCGGCTATACCGTCTATCTCTTCATGCATGGCGCCCATGATGCCTATGATCTTCTCTCCCACTACCGGTGATTTATTTGATGGTGCTAAGGAAGAAGTTTTTTGGGAAACAAGCGGGGTTAGCTACCTTGGCGGTGATGAATAGTAAAGCTCAAGCATACATAGACACGCTACACCTGCAGCCACACCCGGAGGGTGGCTGGTACCGTGAGACCTACCGCTCTGCGGAGCATATAGCAGAAGACCACCTGCCGTCACGCTATAGCGGAGACAGGAGCTATAGCACGGCTATTTATTTCCTGCTGCCGGGAGAGACCTTCTCTGCCTGGCACCGGATACAGTCTGACGAGGTGTGGCACCACTATGATGGTGATGCGGTGGAGATATTTGTGATCAATGATAGCGGCAACCTGCAGGTGATAAAGCTGGGGAAAGATCTGGCAGCAGGCGAGCAGCCACAGGCCGTGATAGGCTATGGTGATTGGTTTGCCTCACGGTGTGCGGTGCAGGATGGCTACTCACTGGTGGGCTGTACGGTAGCACCGGGCTTCGATTTTGCCGACTTTGAGATGGCAGAGCGCGCGGCGCTGATGGCTAGCTATCCGCAGCATGCGGCCATCATCACAGAGCTGACAAGAGTATAAGGCCTGACTGTAAGCAGCACTAGCGTATCAGCGTGATACTACCCTTGATATGCTCGGTAGTACCATTGATATAGACTATGTCCATGTCATATACGAAAACGCCCGGCTCCTGTGCCGCACCGCGGTAGGTGCCATCCCATCCGAAATGCAGGTCATTTGAGAAGAATACGAGCTCGCCCCAGCGGTCAAAGATATTTACGCTGAGCTGCTTCATAGCTGTCCTATCACCATATACTTCCAGATAATCATTGACACCATCACCATTGGGTGTGAAAGCGTTTGGCATAAAGATATTGTGCCCGAAGACATAGATGCAATGCTCGGAGCTATCCCGGCAGCCATCGGCTGTGACAGCTACCTGGCGTATGCAGAAAGTGCCCGTATCCCTGACTGGTACAGGGGCGGATACACTGGACTGCATCTGCCCCCCTACGAGCCAGATCAGGTGATCGGCTCCTTTGGACTGATCGTCTATGGTGATGCTATTGCCCTGAGGGACATAGGTATCAGATGGCTCTATGGCAAAGGCCGACTGTGGCAGTGGCAAAACAGAGAGCGTGAGCGTGACGATACTATCACAGCCAGCTACCGTAGAGAGCGTATCTGTATATATACCTGCGCTCGTGACTGTCTGGCCATGTATGACCAGACTGCCTCCGCTGCAGATGCCCTCACTCACAGCGGTGACCACGGGCGGCAGTACAGAGAGCGTCAACGTCCGGATGCTATCACAGCCCAGCGATGATGTGATGGTATCGGGATAGGAGCCGGCCACTGTGAGGGCCCGTCCACCAAAGGTGTAGCTGCTGCCATCACAGATAGTAGCGGAGAGTGAGCCGGTGATAGTGGGCAGTACCGTGAGCAAAAGTGTAACGGTACTGTCGCAGCCATGCACAGATGGTATCGTATTGACGTAGGTGCCGGAGGCAGTGAGGTGCTGAGTACCGAAAGTATAGCTGGTGCCAGCGCAGATGGTCTGCGAGATCGTACTCAGTGACACTGGCCAGACCGTAAGCGTGAGTGTGACAATGCTATCGCAGCCATTGGCAGCTGTGACCGTATCGACATAGCTGCCGGCGGTAGTGAGTGTTTGCCCGCCAAAGGAATAGCTACTGCCTGCGCAGATACTACGTGCAAGAGATCCGGTAGTGACGGGACGGATGGTCAAGGTCAAAATGATGATGCTATCACAGCCGCTGGCGGTGGACACGGTATCGCTGTAGGTACCCGCTGCAGTCAGAGAGCGGCCACCAAAGATATAAGTGCCGCCCTGGCAGACACTACCTGAGACAGGATACATAGGCGGAGGGGTGACTGAGAGGGTAAGCGTCACAATACTATCACAACCGGTATGGCTGGTAAGGGTATCGAGATAGGTACCTGCACCAGTCAGGGTACGCCCGCCAAAGGAATAGCTGCTACCCGCACAGATACTCTGAGAGGTAGTACCATAGACTGCCGGAAGGACAGAAAGTGTAAGAGTGATGATACTATCGCAGCCGCTGGCGGCTATAAGTGTATCTCTGTAGGTACCTGCTGTGGTCAGGTTTTGCCCGCCAAAGTAATAGCTACTACCCACGCAGATACCCTGCGAAATAGCGCTGGATGAAGCAGGAAGGACAGAAAGTGTAAGAGTGATGATACTATCGCAGCCATTGGCGGCTGTGAGTGTATCTCTGTAGGTACCTGCTGTGGTCAGGTTTTGCCCGTCAAAGGAATAGCTACTACCCACGCAGATGCCCTGCGAAATAGCGCTGGATGAAGCAGCAAGAATGGTGAGTGTAAGCGTGATGATGCTATCGCAGCCATTGGCAGCCGGTATGGTATCCTTGTAGGTGCCGGCGGCAGTGAGATTTTGGCCGCCAAAGGTGTAGCTGCGGCCAGCACAGATAGCCTGAGAGCGCGCGCTGGATGAGCCGGGAAGTATTGATAGTGTGAGTATGACGACACTATCACAGCCTGTAGCGCTGGTCAGTGTATCGCGGTAGGTACCGGAAGAGGTCAGCGTCTGACCACCAAAGGAGTAACTGCTGCCTGGGCAGATACCTCTTGATATAGTACTGGATACCCCCGGCTGCACAGCCAGTATGAGTGTAATGACGCTATCACAGCCATTGGCTGCGGTCAGTGTATCACGATAGGTACCGGCCGCTGTCAGACTCTGCCCGCCAAAGGAATAGCTACTGCCTGTGCAGATGGTACGCGAGATGACGCTGGATGCATTGGGCAATACGGTCAATGTGAGTGTAATGATGCTATCGCAGCCATTCACGCCGGTGAGTGTGTCTCTGTATGTACCTGCTGCAGTGAGATTTTGCCCGCCGAAGGTGTAGCTGCGGCCCGCACAGATAGCCTGAATGCGCGCGCTGGATGAGCCGGGAAGTATGGACAGTGTGAGTGTGACGACACTATCACAGCCTGTAGCGCTGGTCAGTGTATCGCGGTAGGTGCCGGCGGCGGTCAGGTTTTGCCCGCCAAAAGAATAACTGCTACCGGCGCAGATACTGCGTGAGATACCAGTGGCTGCCCGAGGTAGTACAGCGAGGGTAAGTGTAATGACGCTATCGCAGCCATTGGCCGCGGGTACGGTGTCCCGATAGGTACCTGCCGCCGTCAGGTTTTGCCCGCCAAATAAATAGCTGCTCCCTGTGCAGACTGAGCGCGAGATAGAGCCGGACGAGGTGGGCAATACAGACAGCGTGAGTGTGATGATACTATCACAGCCATTGACAGCTGGCAGAGTGTCTTTGTAGACGCCGGGGGCTATGAGGTTTTGCCCGCCAAAGGAATAACTCCCGCCTGAGCAGATACTACGCGAAATGGCACTGGCCGCTACCGGTGCTACAGATAGGGTAAGGGTAATAATACTATCGCAGCCATTGACTGCCGTGAGTGTGTCGCGGTAGGTGCCGGCTGTAGTCAGTATATTTCCATTAAAACTATAACTACCGCCTGCGCAGATACTACGTGCCAGCGATCCGGTAGCGACCGGGCGGATGGTCAGTGTCAAAATGATGATACTGTCACAGCCGCTGGCGGTAGACACTGTATCGCGGTAGGTACCCGCTGCGGTCAGAGAGCGGCCACCAAAGGTATAAGTGCCCCCCTGGCACACGCTGGCCGAGACAGGATGCGTAGGCGGAGGAGTGACAGAGAGTGTAAGCGTCACGATACTATCGCACCCGGTATGGCTGACCAGGGTATCGAGATAGGTACCGGCTGCGGTAAGGGTACGCCCGCCAAAGGTATAACTGCTGCCCTGGCAGATACTACGCGGCAGGGTACTCCCGACAGATGCGCCTATAGTGATGCGGAAACTATCTATGACGGTAGATGCACAGCCCGAGCCCGCGGTCGTGGCGACATATGTGGTAGCCGTGGTCACGGTAGCTACAGGATTGGTACAGGAGGTACATGAGAGGCCACCAGTAGGAGACCAGACAGGAGTGCCGCCGGATGCAGTGGTCTGCAGCTGTACGGGACTGCCGCTACATACTGCGGTATCTCTGCGGGTAGACGTGATACCTGCGCCACTATAGGTAAAGAAGAAGCCCCAGACGGCATTATCCAGATTGATATGTGTGAAGCTACCTGAGATACTGTTGTCACAGTTATTGACCAGGGCCTTGATATCACTGAGCGCGTCCGGGCCATTCATAGCCTGGTCAGGATTGCCACCTACGAGGCCCGTGAGGGTATAGTTGCTATACGAGAAATTGCCAAAAGGTCCGGCACAGCTACCCGAGTTTGAATGAGGGCCGTATGTATTGCCCAGCGTAGTGCCATTGACAGCCACATACTCACCATCGGCACTGCTACAGGCATAGCCAAAGAAACAAGCCATAGCCACGCTATGTGTATTATTGACCGGATAGGTCAGGGCAAAGTTATCATTGATCGTGGTAGCAAAGTCAGCTGTATTAAGAAAGATGCAACTGGTGACCTGCGGCAAAGAACTATTGGCATAGGCTACATACAGGTAGAAATCCTCATAGCGGTTTGAGGTACTGGCCTGCGCAGGGATGGTAAGCTGGTAGGTATTGATGGCAGGATTGATCGCCGCAGTGACGTCTACCGCGTGGACGCCGGAGGCACCTCCATACACGGAGATATAGCTCGGGCTGACCTGATTGCCGCTGCTAAAGACATAATTAGTAGCGCCTAGTGTGACAGTAAGCGGGGTCACCACCGGGCCCTCCCGGCCGGCAAACAGCCAGGCTTTGTAGATCGTACATCCGGGAGGGATAGACAGGGTGAGCGTGCCTGTACCGGAGCCGGAATAATCAGGCCCATAGCCACAGCCTGTCACACCACCATTGAACTGGGCCTGGTAAAAGGAAATATTCTGTGCTGAAACAGCGCGGCCCGCAAAAACTATCAGGCTGCAGAGTAGTATGCGGCAGGCAAAACGGACCAAAGGCGGGTATATCACAGCCGCCCTCGCACCTATCCGGTGGCGGGCACTACGATCACGATGGCAAGCGTCTATCAAGGTATGGGTTTTAGGTGCAGAAAGATAGTTCAAATAAATATTATGAAGCGAAAAATGTGGCGCAGTGCCGCAGGTGATATGGCACTACTAAAAAACGACATGTGCACCGGCTATCTATTTCATATGTTTGGGAGTGTGTACGAGGATGTTTTTATTAGTTTTTAAACGCCGGGAATGAAACCATATACCATACAAAAGACTACGCTGAAATTTCTCAAGGACCTCGCAAAGAATAATAACAGGCCGTGGTTTGAGGCGCACAGGGGCGAGTATGAAGCGGCACACAAGAACATGGTCACCCTGGCTGACCAGGTGCTGGCAGAGATGGCAAAGCACGATGAGATAGAGCATACTACCGGCAAAGGAAGCCTGCACCGTATCTACCGTGATGTGCGCTTTAGCAAGGATAAAACACCGTACAGCCCGCGCCTCTCTATGGGCATGCAGCGCGCTACGAGGCTGCGGCGTGGTGGCTACTATGTACATATAGAGCCGGGGCAGAGCTTCATAGGCTGTGGTTTCTGGGGGCCAAATCCGGAGGACCTGCGCCGGATACGACAGGATATAGACCAGGATGCTGACACCTGGCGCAAGCTGCTAAAGTCAAAAGGTATCAAAGACATCTTTGGTGAAATGCAAGGAGAGCAACTGGTGAATGCACCAAAGGGATATGAGCGTGACCATCCTGCTGCGGACCTGCTGCGATATAAGCAATACGTATTCCGTCATTTCTATCAGGATGATGAGGTGCTGGCAGATGATTTTGCGAAGAAGGTGAGCGGGCACTTCAAGGCGATACGTCCGTGGCTGGATCATATGAGTGAGGTGCTGACCACAGATCTGAATGGAGAGCTGACCGTCTAAAACTTCATATTGTACCGCAGAGGCACGGAGTAGCAGAGCTTAGGCTGCTTGCTTCTCTACTTCTTTTTTCAGACCGGATAGTATTTTGTCCCAGCCTTTCCCGGAGCGGGCTATGCGCTTATCTGCGCCGGGCGCTTCGCCTACATCATCGGTGATGGTGAGGAGTGTCTGGCCGTTTTCATACATGAGCGTATCGGTGACGGTTGACATATTCTTTCCGTCCTTGTCTTTGCCATTGTGCAGCGTGTACTGCAGCAGGCGGCCGGGCTCAGCCTGCAGCACAGTACCCGTCATCTCATACGGAATGATCCAAAAGATCCGGCCACGAAAGGTGATAGAATGCCCAGGCTGGAAGCTGGACAGTACTTCGGCATTGAAAAAATACCTGCGTGTCTGCTCCGGATCAGTGAGGGCCTGCCATACGCGCTCAGGTGTGGCATTGATGCGGATCGCTTTTGTGACGATGTGCTGGCTCATGAGTTCGTGATTTGCGTAATGCAATACAATACAGGTGCCACAAACCTCCAGCATAAAAAAAACGGTGTAGCCAGAAGGCATACACCGCTTATCGATTTCACAGTGAGTATTTTTATTCCTATGGGAAAGAGGAACCGCTAGGTACCTGTGCCACTTCTTTGCGCACAAACATCACCTGCACGGTCTTGGTATTGCTGCCATCGCTGGTACCATTGTAGTCCAGATTGATCTGCCAGTTGCCACCATTATTGGACCAGAGAGCTGAGAATGGGTAGTAGTACGAGATACCGCTGGCAGAGCCTGCATTGAAACCTACCACAGCCGGCAGCCAGCTAGCTACAGCGTAGGTCTTGCCGCCAAAACTCGTGATGCCACAATTGTCAGAGCTGCAGCTCACCTTCTGAAACTCCATAATGTTGGTACCGCCGGCTACAGTGAGCTGGCCGGTATTCTGTATAGCAAAGGCATCTGTAGTACCTGCGCTATTGCCACCACCCTGATCAGTAAAGAATTTGATAGGAGCATTATTGGACGCCACGCGTATCCAGCTACCGCTGGTCTGGGAATATAGACCCAGATCGCTGGTAGCGGTGATAGTGGTAGTGCCACCGCTCTGTATCACACCATTGGACAGGTACATGCGGCCACCGACATTCAGGTCCTGCACCATAGAGGTGGTCTTGATACCGATATTAGCACCCGTACCATAGAGGTACGCAGCGGCATTGGTACCAAACTGGAGCTGGCCTATGGCCGAGTTGCTACTGCCCTGGATACCTACGGTATTTGTAGCGTTGACATCTACTATCCACGCATCATCTCCCACCTGGAGGATATTGCCGCTGCCGAGGGTGGTGCGGTGCGTAGCTGCGCGCATATCACCATTCACATCGAGTACGTATGCAGGTGTGGTGGTGCCGATACCTACATTGCCGCCATTCAGGATACGCATACGCTCAGTGGTCACAGTGCTCGCAGTACCTGCATTGCCAGTCTCAAATATGAGGCTACCGTTATTCGTACCCATGTCTATAGCTCCGATGCGGCCATTCACAGAAGATCCGGAGAAAGTCTGAAATGCGACATAAGCCTTATTGCCTGCTGCACCAGTCGTGCTGGTCAGCTTCAGCAGATCTGTAGCTCCGGCAGATACCTCCAGTGGTGCATTGGCAGCAGTGGTGCCTATACCTACGAACCCGGAGTTATTGTTGTAGATCTTGGTGCCATTGGCAGTCCAGAGCGAGTTGATCACATTGGAGGTGATAGTGATACCTGAGCCGCCGGTCATTGGCGCCTGGTAGTCTGTATTGGCCGTGGCCAGGGCCAGCACACCGGTGCCGGAGGTAGCCTTGATCAGGCCGCCGCCACTGAGGCCGCTCAGCGTCTCACCGGCAAAGGTAGGGGACGCTCCTGTATGGATATTCTGCGGAGCTGAGAGTGTGACGGCGCCGGTGCTGCCTGATACAGTCACCTGATTGGCCGTGCCGGTGAGAGATGTCACACCGCTATTGGCCAGAGTGACGCTACCACCCAGTGCTACGGTACCACCACCACTGATGCCTGTGCCGGGTGTGATGGTCACAGAGCCATTGGTCAGGCTAGTAGAGGGTACTGTGAAATTTTGCGTAGAGATGACATACCATGAGGCAGTGGTCTTATTGTAGAGCAGGGTGACGCTGGCCCCGCCTGTGGCGCTCACGATATCAGCGCCGGACTGCGTACGGATCGTATTGGCAGCGGTAGAGGATGCCTGATTACGGATGGTCATGGCAAAGGTCGTCGTATTGACCAGGGTAAGCTGCTGACCATCGGCACCAGCTACCGGAGCGATGCCGTAGATGCTAAAAGCTGCAGTGGGTCCAGCTATACGATAGAAGCTCGCCTTGACACCCGTGCTGCCTGAGATATCAGGCAGGGAGATATTATCATTGGCACCGGCTGAGGCGCCGCCTGTGGAGAGTGTGAGCACCTGACCCTCGCGCATGGAGATAGCACCATTCACATCCAGCCTGCTGGCCGGCGCTGTGGTGCCTACGCCGACATTCTGAGCGTAAAGGCCGGTAGTGATGACAGATAGAAAAAGAGCGATAGAATACTTCGAAAAAAACCTGCTGGACATATATTAAATTTCAGTGTACGTCAATAAATAGCGGGCAAATATACAATGAAATACAGGAATTAACCGGCAAACGGGTATAACATTCGTCATAACGGCACGTGAGGAATAAGCCCGAAACGTAAGCTATTCATTCACAAAGATTGATACATAAGGGGATATAGACACTTCCGGTGATGTGTTCATTGATTCTGACCTACCCAAATCTTGCAAGGCAATAGATCAGGATCTGGTAGCGATATAAGCCATGCAGAGGTCTATGGTGGCCTGTATGCCTTTTTTGTGCGTACGCTCTACCCCGTGAGAGGCTGCTACGCCGGGGCCGATGAGGGCTACACGATAGTCGCGACCTGCACGCAGCGCGGCGCTGCCGTCACTACCGTAAAACGGATATACATCGAGCGCGTATGGGATTTGATTGGCCTCAGAGAGCTCCACGAGCTTTTTGCGAAAGTCATAGTCATATGGGCCGGAGGAATCCTTGACACAAACAGAGCAGCGCACCTCTGTACCCTCGCAGGCATCTCCGAGCACGCCCATATCAATGACGAGGAGATCCTTCACCATATCGCTATAGCCTACGGTGCCGCCATGGCCTACCTCCTCATAGTTGGAGAAAAATATCTCTACAGCGGGGGCTAGTCCTTTTTCTTTGCAGAGGCGGGCGATCTCAAAGAGGACAAAGCAGCCAGCCTTATTATCCATAAAGCGGGATTTGATAAAGCCATTTTCATATTCACGGTAGCGCGGCTCAAAGGCAATGATATCTCCGATATTGATACCGAGTGTAGTGACATCCTCCTTGCCATACACCTCCTCGTCTATGCGGATGTGCATATTATCTATACTGCGGTGCGTGTTTTCTCGCTTATGATTGGCATGTGCAGACGGATCGTCAAATAGCAGGGTGCCGGTGTAGACCTTGCCGCTGAGCGTGATGATATTGACGTACTCTCCCTCTGCGCTGGTGAGCAGCAGGCCACCGAGCGGGCTGAATGTCAAAGTGCCGTCAGACTTGACACCGGATACGATAGCGCCGAGGGTATCTACGTGCGCTGCGATAGCCAGTGTTGGCTTTTCTCCCAGGGCGCAGCGTACCGCACCTTTATTAGTGTACTGGGGCTGGTAGCCGAGCTGCGTGAGGTATTGGTGAATGTATTTGCAAGCCTCTGCTGTGTAGCCTGTGGGAGAATCTATATTGACGAGCTCTTCGAGCGTTTTGTAAGATGGCATATCAGGATGGATTAGACGGATAAAGAAAGATAAAAAGAGGACAATGCGCAAAAATAGCTCGGTATAAGGCTAGTTGCTATATTTATAGCTCACCACTCAATCCTCCGTGTTGCGCTTTACACCACTCTACGTCCTTCTGCTCGTGTGTCTGCTGACAGGCTGCAAGGTCCACTATGACGCCGCCAATCAAACGGCTGATCTCTGCCACGCGCAGCCCAATACCTGCGACTGGATGCATGACCTCGTGGCTAGCCATCCACAGGCGTCCCTGTCTGAGATATGCATACCGGGGTCGCATGATGCTGCGATGTATATCGCACAGTATTGTACTGCCTTTGCTAATCATGGCAATACGCAGACACAGTACCTGACCATGAAGAACCAACTGGAGGCGGGGCTGCGGATCTATGACGTGCGGCCGGTTTTCTTTAAGGGTGATTTCTATACGGAGCACTGTACGCGCTGCGACGGGCTGGGCTGCAAGGGTGACCTGCTACGTAATATGCTGCGGGATACACGGACCTTTACCGATCAGCACCGTGAGCTGGTGATACTACAGATCAGCCACTTCTGCCACACCTCTCCCACTGATACGGCGCTGCTCCGTCTGCTGCAGGCCGAGCTGGGCGACAGGATATACCGCAACACCTCAGATGCGACGGGCCTCAAGCACTTTATCAATATGCCGCTGGAAAAGATCATAGGAGATGATGGCCATGGCAAAGTACTCCTCATACTAGAAGGCGGACCACACACAGCGGAGGCCGAGATGCAGGGCTGGTTTGATCAAAACCTACTGCCGATGACAGGCGGCTGGACCAATGATAATCACTACCCTGATCTACAGCAGCACCAGTTGAATAACTTTGCCGCATACAAGAAAAATGGCGATGCGCTGTTTCAGTTCTCATGGCAGATCACGCAGCATAATGGGCAGGCAGTGCGCGGTGCCTTTGACCCCAACTCTCCTACTACTATCCGCAAGGGTGCTGCACATGCCAATACACAGCTACCGGTCTTTATAGACAGTTTGATAAATACAGGCAGCATACATCCTGGCAAAGTGCCTAACATCATTTGGGATGATCTGGGTGATACGCTGGTGACGCATCAGTGCATCAAGCTGAGCAATATGGGTGTACTGAAAAAGATGTAATGAGGCCTAGCGGCGGCCAAGTACCAGTGCAAGGTGCCGCATGCTGTAGTAGTACGTGGAACGCGAAGAGTAGTCATCATCCGGATTGGCCCCGAGAGAGAAAACATACTCGTACATGGCATCCTTTGGCCGACCCGCATTGAGAAGGCCCTCAGCATAACTATCCAGTACATTGTAGTCCCCGGAATGAAACTCCTTATTGAGCTGGAAGACCATGACCGCTCCCTGAAAATGCCCATCATTCATCAAGGCGTACCCGTCACGATTGAAGTCGCTCTGGTCCAGGGTCGTGGTGTATTGATCATCCATGCCGTAGTGTACCTCAAAATTATGTGCAGGCCAGTATGCTTTGTAATAATCATATAGCAGCGTGAGTGAGTCCCGATTTTCGGTATTGAAAATACTCTCTATGGCTCCCATCATCCGGACAGACAGGAAATCGGTCTCGCAGGGATTGGCCTCAGAGACAAAATCAGCCTCTGTATAGAGAGTATCAGCCGCTGGCTGGCCATTGAGATACAGCCTACCCTTTGCTCCTGAGGCCACGAGCGGTTTCTGCGCCGCCAGGCCGGTGCGATGACAGAGAAAAATGACACATGACTCAAGCAGCTGCTTGTGGAGCATGGTGTAGGCTACTCCATCTTTAGTATGGCGGGGACTACAGTCGGCATCGCGCCAGGTGATCTGGGCATCGTATCCGTCATGAGCCACGCAGACAGAATAGAGGTCAGGTGCGATAGACACCACATGGCCAGCTGCACGGCGGAGCAGGGTCCAGACATTCTGACCGACGGTGAGCGGGGTACCGAGATAGAGTAGCGTGCCACCCATATTTTTGCAAGGCCTATACAGCGGAGTATGTACAGCGTGATGCTCCGTGGTGATGCAGAGCAGTGTGCTGCTATCTGCAGACCAGCGGAAGGCCACGCCGGCACTATCATAGATATACCAGAAACCCAGCTGCCCCCAGCTCTCAAAACGTCCATGATCGGCGCCCGTGACCTGTCGGATCTTTGCCAGGGAGGTGGTGCTATCTATGGCCTGACCATTGACCAATACCTGCGTAGTGGCCATAGAGATATTGATCCGGGCAAATGCGGCCTGTGCAGCAAAAAGGCAGAGGAGGATAGGTAGAGCTTTGTATATAATGAAGCGAGGTATCATGACGCAAATGAAAATATTTCCGGGAGGAAATACCAAGTGGTGGAGTCGGGAATAAAGAAAACACAGATCACGAAACGCAAAAGGATACACTAGTCAAACGCAACAGCAGCAGCACTTTCATGATATTGTCACCTGCAGAAAAGTAATGCCACGGTTCCGATTTATGGTGAAAGATTTATATCAGTGTAGCAGGCTCAGAGCTCACTTTACATGCTTGAGTGCATCATACCTCTCAAAGCGGCGCACATCGCGCTTATTCTTTAGTACTCCCTCATAGCGGCGCGTGGTCTCAAAGCGGTAGGTGATCTCAGTGATAGGCTTGTCATTCTTGTAATAGCGTTTAGCGCCCCTGGCATCAGTGAGCTCTTCATAGCGGTCCGGCCCAATGATGATGGTGGTGCGCTGTGTGCTATCCTGGCTCACAGGCTGCGATGCCTTTTTATAATTAGCAAAGCGCTGCCTCTCGGCTATAGCCTGACGTATCAGTGCGCGCCGTGTATTGCTGGACAAAGTATCGCGTCGCGATGAATGCTTCTCATATTCATAGACGGCAGTGATATACATCTTAGACAGATCAGGCCGGCGGCCTCCGATCCAGGCGGCCTCCGCTGCTATAGAGTCAGCAGGCACATTTGCATCATCTACCTCGAGGTCTACAGGAAACTTGACTGTCTCATCCAATACCTGATTAATGATGTGATAAGATCTCGGCCTCATGCCAGGTTTGTAGTATAAGATGGTATAGTCCGGGCTACTGGTGTAGAAACGATACGTGCCAGTCTTATCTGTGACCAGCTTGCGGATGAATTTATCCCCTTCAAAAACGAGGATCATCACGCCAGGTGCACCCTTGCCTGCCTGCGTGGCTTTACCATAGACCTGCACACGCTGGGCAGAGGCTGACAACGTACATATAGTGGCGATAAGCAAAAGGAGGCTGCGCATTATTTTTAAAGTTACGAAACATCGGGGAGAGCTTTATTATCCACAAAAAGGTGAATAAGTATAAGGATAGCGATATTTGCATATTTCGCTTTTTATGCCTATCTTTGCATTGTCAATTTAAAACAACCTATGTCACAAAAACTCTCCTCACTGCTGGCGGATATCCTTCGCCGTGCTAATCTCGATCCTGCTGATCCGCGTTTTGCCGATATGCTATCATTAAATACAGAGATCAATGATGATGTGCATGCAGACATCTCGCAGGTACTATCCGGAATGCTGACTGCTGAAGAAGCCCGCAGTAATACAGATCTTCAAAGGCACTTTCGCCAGCAATCGCTGAATCCTGTAGACACCGAGATAGAGCGCTGGCTGGATGAGCTGAATGCACCGGATGATATGCGCACAGAGATAGCCGGACAAAAGAACAGCTACACCCGCCTGCGCCGTGTACTGGAGAAAACAAGAGAGCTGGAGTCGCAGAAAGCTACCGCCAATAGCGCAGCAGAGAAACGCAGCATACAGCAAAAGATAGATGACCTGAATGCACAGCTATCCACTGCACAACAGCAGGCAGATGAGCGTGTGCAGCTAGCGCAAAAAGAAAGTGATCAACGGCTGACAGACTTTGCACTAAGGTCTGCCCTCACTATGCGCAAGTATGCGAATACGAAGCTTTCTCCGAAGGAGAATAGTGACGATGCGCGTGCGCTGCTGCAGGCGCACCTGAATAGCAAAGGTGCAACACTCAATCTCGATAAAGATACTCAAACGCTACGCCTGATGAGCGCCTCCGCACCGGACCAGCCGTATCAGGAGAGCGGGCGAAATATAGACTTCAACGACTTCCTTGATGGCTTTCTGGCGTCTAAGGGGGTACTACAGATCAACGACCCGGTCACGCCACGACCATCGGGTACTACCTTTCTCTCACACATCCCTGCCCAGGGCCGCATACCGGCATCTAATATCCGCGCGATAGCAGAGATGGACAGGGGGTAATTGACAATGGAGAATTGATAATTGACAACGTAACCGTTTGTCAGCTATGCATGCTCCGTTATCCATTATTCATTATCAACTATCAATTAAAACAACATGTCAGTAACTCTCACACAGGGGATTGCACCATACCTGCTGCAAGACCTCAAAACCTTTATCGGGGCCAATGACCCCTCGGTGAAGATCACACCCGCAGGTATGCTACGCCTGGCCGTAGAGCAGAGCCCGGATATACAGATACCGGACTATGAGCGCCTGCGCCTCAATAACAACCTGGGCCAGGTGAGCGATATCCGCTACTGGACCTATGAGCGCAGCACGCGTAGTGGCGTACAGACCACACGTGACTGCGATACTCAGGGCACCACGCCACTGCGCAAAGAATACACGCTGCAGGCACCTAAGTATGCGCAGATCTCCTTCTCTCTGCCCACGGACTTTCTGGAGCGCTATACGGCGGAGGCTGTATCACGCCAATCTGTGGAGGGCTCGAGCTCACCGCTCATGGAGGAGTTTGTACGCCTCATCATGTCTCAGATACCGGGCCTGATAGACCAGATAGACTATGACCTGGTGAATAGTGTCCACTTTGGCCGTAATGTGCTGCCGGATAACGGCCCCACGGGTACGCCTGCCAATACGCGCCTGGTAAACATCAATAAGGACGCGAATGTATTTGACCTGACACAGGGTGTGGCTCAGCTGCTGTACGAGGCAGAACTGAACGAACTCTACGGCGGCCTGAGTATCGTAGGCAATGGGCTGTTTCACCAGTTCAGCCGCCACAATGATACCGGCTCTATCAGTGCCGGCCTCAGTGGCCTGAACAATGCTGTGAATACGGGCGACTACCGATTCTACTACGATCCTAAGACGGCCTCGGGCAGCACGCCATTTGGCCAGAATATGATCGGTGTCTTCTCACAGGGCTCGGTGGGCTTCATCGATGTGA
>CAZNDJ010000076.1:0-17522 GCA_964571705.1 uncultured Chitinophagaceae bacterium | reverse complement strand
ATCACTAACCTCCGCTACCACAAGATCGTGATCATGTGCGATGCAGACGTAGACGGTAGCCACATCACTACACTGATATTGACTTTCTTCTTCCGCTATATGAAGGACCTCGTAGAGCGCGGCAATATCTATATCGCACAGCCACCGCTGTATCTCGTGAAGAAAGGCAAAGAGCAGACCTACTGCTGGAATGACAGCCAGCGTGAGCGTGCGACCCTGGCACTGGCCAAGGGTGGTAACACAGACAGCGTAGTAGTACAGCGCTACAAGGGTCTCGGTGAGATGAACTCTGAGCAGCTCTGGGAGACGACCATGAATCCTGAGACACGTACGCTGAAGAAGGTAACCATCGATAGTGCCGCCGCCGCCGATCATATCTTCTCCATGCTGATGGGCGATGAGGTGCCACCACGCCGCGAGTTTATCGAAGCCAACGCGAAGTATGCGCGTGTGGATGCTTAAGAGACAATAGACGTTAGACTTGAGACATTAGAAAATGCAAATAATGAGGCCGGTTTTATACCGGCCTTTTTTTATGAAAACGGGCCATAGCGTGTCACATGAAAAAGATGCCAGCTGATAGCGACGATCATCAAAAGAACCCAGGCATAAGGTAACAGTTGCTTTATGCCGCGGTCATAGTAAAAAGCAAACATAACGACCAGCGGTACAGCCAGAGTGAAAGGCAGTCGCTCCTCATAGTATCCCATCAGGTATAAGAATACGAACACCAGCAGCAGCAGGCACAGGCAGACCGATGGCAGTATCGATAAGACAGCAGCACGCGTGCGTATAGCAGCAGTGATACCCGCCATCAGCAGCAGCGCAAGCAATGCGTAGATAGAGCTGAATGAAAACAAATAGCGCTGCCAATACGCTTCTGATTTTGCCAATAAAGCAGGCCATGACACCTGCATGGCATCAGCCACCCAGATGAACTGCCGGTAGTAGCTCACTTCATGGTTGTAGTATGTGACTCCATTGAGGCGGAGGACCAGTATCCAGACCAGAGATGGGAGCGCGATCAAAGCAAGGCTCAATAACACAGTGCGCATATCATATCGATAATAGAGCATGGCAGCAAGAAAACTGATAATGAGTAGAACAAAATTGCCATATACCAGCATACTGAGCCCAATGAAAAGGGATACAACCCATACAGCATTGCGATGAGGACGATCAGCAGCGCCCAGCCATAGTACTCCATGGAGGCATAGCAGCGGCGTGAGGAAAATGAACATCTGCTGATGTGCAGTCCAGAAAAAGGTTTTGCTGACTACATTGGAGAGTAGGAGTATGGCTATCAGGGAGCGCTCTACAGGAGACAGTGATGTAAATCTGGTAAGGAGGCGATCCAGCAGTAAGAGGGTGGCGAATACCAGCAATAGATTGATCAAAAGATAGGCGGCAAAGTGTGCGTAGTAAATTTTAAAATGAAAAAGGGATAGCAAGGGATAAAGAGTATATCCCAATGCCGAACCAGCCAGGATAAAAAGAGGCCGCGACTGTCTGATGGAATGCGGCTCAAAGAGGCAGGATGGTTTCACAGACACACGGGCGTACTCGTAAGAGTCACAGTTGACCACAAAGCCGGCCTGGCGCCCTATATGGTAAAATGTACCGCAGAACTGCTGATCCGGAGCAGGCTGCGGCGAAAACAGGAACGGCATCATGACCACGAGTATGATCAGCCAGTATCGGAGTATGTCTCTGAGTGGTGGCACTGAGCTAAAGATACATCATTCTGCCAGCAGATCGCGGATACTATACGAAAGCATGCCGGCATAAAACATCCACAGGAAGTCTATCATCCCTACAATACGTGGCGAGCCATAAAAGATCATATTGAGTAAGATGAAACTAACCAGCACTATGCAGGTAGCGGGCGATAATATCAGTAATGCATGCCTGGATAGCCAGATGATAAGCGGGACGCTGCTGACAAGCAATACCAATGGCAGGCCTGTGATCCGGAGCAAATGATCTGTCCGCTGCTGGAAAGTATAGAAGACGCTGCGATCCATCAGATAATAGGCCAGCGCCACTACTATTGTAAGCGCCACTATGACAGCTACTGCTGACCTCATCCGGAGTGGTAGAGCCACCAGAAAAGCGCAGGTCGATAGCAGTAATATAAACAGTACCGGAGGCCAGCGCGTGAGCAGGCCGAGGCGCACCTTCTCCGATAGCATCGCGATACTATGTGCAGGATGACTGACGCAATAAGTAAATACTTGTAGCGCGATGGGCGCGCCAGATAGCTGCCGATAGTGCTCTGTTAACGCTACTCCCTCAGGATGCCAGTCTCCATCTGTGGCCGCATCATTATTAGACGCGAGGAGTACGTCCTCGCCCTGAGTGGTGAGCCAGAAGAACCTATCCGATGGACCGATAAGGCGGTTTGCATAGATGGTCCAGGGTGCTATGGTTATGAGAATTGCCGCTACCAGAAGTAAGGACCGTAGACGCTGATGCCTGTATAGATAATATGCAGTCGCAATAAAAGCTACCGGAATAAAAAAGTTCTTGAGCAATAGTCCGATGCCCAGGTATACACCCAGCACCAGCATCGAAAAAATATCCGCGCGGCTGAGCCTGACGGATAGCAGCCACCATAGGCCTATAGTATATGGTAGTACTAGTGCCTGTGTTTGCACCTCTGTAGCAAAGCTTCTACTGAGCAGAAATATAACAAGTGCTGCCAGACTGCCTGCCCATACACCGCGCTGGCCCGCTACCGCAGCACCCGCCACAGGCAGCAAAGAGAGAGCTATAATGAGGATGAGGAACTGTATGCTGTACAGCCAGCTGATGTGCACACCAAACACCTTATACACTGCGCCGCAGAAAAGCGTATAGAGCGGATTGCGTACAAAGTTGTAGCCGGGGCCTGTGTATTGCTTTCGCTCATTTATCCTTTGGGCATCAGCTGCCAGGCGGGTATCAAAATGATAGGCAGAGTCGGGCAGCAAGATAGCATCAGAAGGAAATACATTGAGCCGGGCGAAGTTGACAGCTATGATCTGATAGTCCAGTGTATCACCTATTGGTACTACCCGGTCCTCGTATGAAGCCCGTGGATAAAGCCACATCACGGCCAGCAGGACCAGCGCCATAGCCCATGCCAGGAAGCGATCGGCAGAGATGCCATGGGGATCTGTTTGACTGGATATCAATTCGAGTGCTTGTATCCGGCAAAGTAGGAAAAACCAGGGGCATTGGCCGTATCGGTCATAGGGCTGGTATAAAATAACAAGACCGGCACTTCTAAAGCTACCGGCCTGTTAACCCTGAAAAACTGAAATCACTCTCAGCTTATACCTACAAGGTAAATGCGGTATCACCCCTTGTCAAGAGGAAAGTGCCGAATTATTACAGGCCATTGATTTTCAGTGATTTTTATTTCGCCTTGCTCACCCACGGGCTGCCCGCTATACGGTAGCGCCATGGCAGCAGGGCATGGTCACCGGCATAGTCTACCCCCACTCTGGGCGATGCTATGATCTGATCCTCTGGTACACGTATGCCGCGACGCTCCAGCCATACGTGATCCTCGGTGAGGTCCAAGGCATTGTGATGTTTGGTCAGTCCCAGCGCCTGGCTGACCGAGCCGGGGCCAGCACCTATGCGGTGCTCCAGTTTGGTCATCTTGCGGCGGCGGAGCATGGTCTCTACACCGTCTACCGGCTCTATGGCACGTACCAGCACAGCGTCTGCTGTATCAGCTGCATTGGTGATGATATTGAAGAGGTAATGAATGCCGTAGCAGAGATAGACATAGGACAGCCCACCATCATTGTAGAAAACCTCCGTACGAGGGGTGCGCTTGCCTCCAAAGGCATGACAGGCTTTTTCGCGCTGAGAGTAGGCTTCAGTCTCCACTATGATACCACTGGTCAGTACACCGTCAAAATTTGTACAAAGCACCTTGCCTAATAGCTCCCGTGCTATAAGGGTCACATCGTCCCTACGATAAAAGGATAAAGGCAACTTGGAGGCCATGATCAATGGCCCGGGGAGAAAATGTAAAACGCTACCTGGAAATAAACGATAGACGGATATGGCGAGACCGATTTCTGGCCACCACTATAAGCGGCGTAGAGCGGATTGAGATATACGGCCACGGGTATGAAAAAATTCTTGCTGGCAGTAAGATTATATCCTCCCCCTATCCATAAATATGGTATACCCCGGGTGTTGTAAACAAGGTCATTGCCATTGGCGGCATACGACGTAGGGTAGCGCACCGCCAGCATCTCTACCCGCACGCGGGCAAAGAAGCCCTTCCATATTTTGTAGTGCGCAAAAGGACCTCCTCCATAAACCTGTATGGATGCATGAGGCGAATTGGTGCCGGGGCCATCTACGTGAGGTACATACTGCAGGTTATAGTTCAGACTGCCACCGATGTACAAATTCTTCCAAGTCTTGTAACCTAAAGATGGCATGAGGCCAAACTGGTAGTAATTATTGGCAAAAAACAATTGGATATTGGGCTCTATGAGGAGCTTCTCGATATCAAATTTCTTTTTTTGGGTAAATGAGTTGGTCTTGCCAAAATCTGTGCTCACTGTATCCTTGGAATATGATTGCTCCGGGCGCTTGTAGGGTGCCGGCTTGTCATCATCCTGCGCTATAGCAGAGACAGATACGACCAATAGCAGGATCAGTGCTATATGCTGTGCGAAGCGGTGGATATGATATTTGAACTTCATGAGCTTAACGAATATACGTCAAATAGACGGCAAAGGGTGGCCTGCCTTTGTCATGGGCATGTTAAAAAAACTTACGTTCATTGGTCCCGATGACATCATAAAACGGAGCAGGGCTCAGAATATTTTGCCCGGATTGAGGATGCCTTTTGGGTCAAAAACGGCCTTTACACTCCGCATCAGGTCCAGCTGCATAGCAGGGAACTTCACATCCATATATCTGCGCTGCACCCAGCCTATGCCGTGCTCTCCACTGATAGTGCCACCCAGCTCTACCACTTTCTCAAATATCTCACGCACTCCTTTCGGCACTTCTTCCTTCCACTGCTCATCAGTGAGCTGGTCTTTGATGATACGCACGTGTACATTGCCGTCACCCGCGTGACCATAGCAGACAGAGCGGAAGTTATACTTTTGCCCCACCGCTTTGATATGCGTGAGCAGCTCAGGCAGGCGGTAGCGCGGTACTACAGTATCTTCCTCTATGGTTACGGCAGTGGTCTTTACGGCATTGGCTACATTGCGCCGCATGCGCCAGAGGTCGGCCTTCTGAGCATCCGAGTCTGCAAAGAGTATCTCCCCACAGTCAAAACGTGTCAGAACCTCATACAGTTGCTCGCTCTCCTTGTATAGTACATCCATGTCATTGCCATCCAGCTCTATGAGCAGATTGGCGCGGACATCATCGGCTATCGGTATGGTCACATCTCCCAGCCAGCCGCACACCCAGTCTATGGCATCACGCTCCATAAACTCCATGCAAGACGGTATGATGCCAGCCTGAAAAGTAGCAGCGACTGCTGCCGCGGCCTTCTCCATAGATGGAAATGGTGCGAGCATGACCAGCGTATATTTAGGATGAGGCACCAGCTTAAGGACGATCTTCGTCACTATGCCGAGTGTGCCCTCACTACCTACGAAGAGCTGGGTGAAGTTATAACCTGTCGAGTTCTTTAGCACATTGGCTCCGGTCCAGATCACATCGCCACTGGCGAGCACTACCTCCAGGTTGAGTACAAAATCTTTGACCACGCCATACTTCACAGCGCGGGGGCCGCCGCTATTGCAGGCCACATTGCCGCCTATGAAGCTGCTACCCCGGCTGGATGGATCTGGCGGATAGTAGAGGCCTTTTTCTTTCACCGCATTCTGGAGCTGCTCGGTGATCACACCCGGCTCCGTGGTGACCTGCAGGTTTTGCTCGTCTATGTTGATTATCTTATTGAGGCGCTCTATGGTGAGCATCACGCCGCCGTAGATGCAGAGGCTATTGGCAGAGAGGCCGGTGCCAGCTGCACGTGGCGATACAGGGATGCTTTTCTCATTGCAATACCGCATGATACGGCTGATCTCTTCGGTATTGGCAGGCTTCAGCACTGCCTCAGGAGGGAAGCGGAGGTCTTCCGTTTCGTCTTTGGCATATTTAGCCAAGCCATCCCCAGAGGTAATGACAAACTCTTCTCCTACTACGGAGCGAAAAAACACGAGATCCTGCTCGTCTATCTTTTTGAAATCCATATGGCAAACCTACGGAAAAATCAGGTGGCTGGCCATGAGGGACAGGTGACTGGAAATACAAATATTATCCGACTATCTCTACCCAGCTTTTGCGGATGAGTTCTATGGCCCACTTCAGAATAATGATGGCGCCAAGGAGGCCGCAGATGGGATCGATCATCTTCCAGCCAAACCAGCGTGCGGCAAACAGCGATACGATGGCAAATATGCTGATCAGGATATCGCTCACCACATGCAGGTATGCAGCCCTCATATTGAGATCATGATGCTCCTCCTCGCGGTGCAGGAAGAAAGCACTGATGCCATTGACCACCAGGCCGATCACTGCTACTATCAGCGCGCCATCTGTTACATCGATATCCGCGTTTTGAAATTTCTCATAGGACTCATAGATCATGGCGATGGTCACCAGCAGCAATACGATAGAGCTGGCAAAAGCACTGAGCGATAAAACCCTCTTCTCCAACTTGTGGTTATTCTCTTTATGTCGGTTTTTCAGATAGCCATAGGCAGCCCAGGCCAGCGCCAGTACCAGCACATGGGAGAGCATATGCCAGCCCTCCATCATCAGCGCCACAGACTGAGAGGCATAGCCAAAGTACAACTCCAGCAACATCGTAGCTACCGATATCAGCACGACTATCTGCGTACTGCGGTGATTGGTATGGAGGTGGTAGTGTGAGTGCTCGTGGCTGTGCTGGTGGTCGTGAGACATTGTGCGAAGCTAATACAATTTGAAAAGCAAGGCGCTAGGGCTTCTTTATCATCCAGAAGTCGTCCATGGTATATCCAGCACCAAAATCAAAATCCTTTGCAAAGGCAATGGTAAAACCTTGCTTGAAGTAAAAGTTGACCGCCTTAATATTACGCCTATTGACCTGTAGGGCTATTTCAGCATATTCGCCGCAGTCAGAGAGTATCTGCTGAAACGCAGCTGCACCGATACCGCGCCGGTGCAGCGCTGTATCGATATAAAATTTATGCAGGAAAAAATGGCCGGGACTCTTCTCACTCAGAGCATAATACCCGACAGGTATGTTGCCATCGTATATCAGCGTATAGTACTGCGCAGCCTCCATCTGGGTGAGGATAGCTGCGGGTGAATACATCTGATCCAGCATGTAGCGGATCTGGTCATCTGAGATGATATCAGGATAGTGCTGCCACCATATCTTGTGCGCCAGCTCATTGATAAGCGGGATATCTGCTGTGGTAGCCCTGCGGAAAGTAGTACTCATATGCTATGATCTGGCAGTAAAAATGGGAAACCGGCGCGACATATCCACAAGCAGCTTTTGGGAAAGAACAATTAGTGAAACTGCCCTATTTTAGCTGCATGCTCAGGCACCTCTCCATACAGAACTATGCGATCATAGACGACCTCAAGGTGGATTTTGACCGTGGTGTAAATATCATCACCGGCGAGACCGGCGCGGGCAAATCTATCCTGCTCGGTGCGTTGTCTCTGCTACTAGGCGAGCGGGCAGATAGCAAGGTGCTATATGACCAGGCTCAGAAGTGTGTGATAGAGGCAGAGTTTGACTCTGTGAGTGATACCAAAACCTTGTTCAAGGATAACGATCTGGACTATGAGGCCGTCACCATCATACGCAGGGAGATAGCCCAGAGTGGCAAATCGAGGGCTTTTGTCAATGACACACCTGTAACCCTTACCGTGCTCAAGGCACTGGGCGAAAAGCTGGTGAATATGCATAGCCAGCACGAGACGCTGGATCTGGTGCAATCCGGATTTCAACTGGAGGTGCTCGATGCGCTGGCCAGAAATCAAAACCTGCTAGCAGATTACAGAAAAGCATTCTTCGCTTATAAAAAAGATCAGGCAAAGCTGGAGGCCATGATAGCCGAATACAATAAGGCAAGGGCAGAAGCTGACTACGTACACTTTCAGCTGAATGAACTCGCTGAGGCAAAACTGGAGGCCGGCGAGCAAGGACTGCTGGAGTCAGAGCAGAAGACGCTGGAAAATGTAGAGAGCATCAAAGTGGCCGTGCAGGCTGCGATGCAGATCCTGCAGGAGGGCGAGGCTTCGGCTATAGACCTGCTGCATGAGGCGCAGGTGCAGCTACGCTCAGTAGCCAAAGTACACTCCGGCATAGCAGACCTGAATAAGCGCATAGATGCAGCCATCGTAGAGCTGAAGGACATCTCCGGTGAGTTTGAAGATATACAGGATAAAGCAGCGCTGGATCCTGAGCGCCTGGAGCAGGTGCAGCAGCGCCTCAGCGTGCTCTACCGCCTGCAGAAAAAATATAGTGTGACTGATACCACACAGCTGATAGATATACAGACAGTTCTCGAGCAGAGGGTATCCTCCTATGGCAGCAGCACAGAGGCTATCGAGCTATTGCAAAGGCAGCTGGAGCAGGTAGAAAAAGAACTGCGCAGTACGGCTGATAAACTGCATCAAAACAGGCAAAAGGCGATCCCTGCATTCCAAAAGAATGTAGAGGCAACCCTGCATAAGGTTGGTATGCCTAATGCAGCCTTCCATGTAGACATACAGAAAGTCAGGAACGATGCGCTGACAGATAATGGTGTCACAGAAGTGAAATTCCTCTTTAGCGCCAATAAAGGTTTTGCTCCGCAGGAGATCAAAGAAGTAGCCTCCGGTGGTGAGCTCTCACGCCTGATGCTGTCTATCAAATCTCAGGTGGCAGCAGCAGATCACCTGCCTACGATGATCTTTGATGAGATAGATACGGGCATCTCTGGTGAGGTAGCGCTACGCGTAGGTGAGATCATGCGCACTATGAGTCGCGGGCACCAGCTCATCTGTATCACACACCTGCCACAGATGGCACGAATAGCAGACCGGCACCTCTATATCTACAAGGATGTTTCTAAAGGTAAAACCCATACCCGCATCAGAACACTGAACCAAGATGAGCGTATACAGGAACTCGCCAAGATGATAGGCGGTGAGAAGGTAAGCGAAGCAGCTCTCGCCAGCGCGCGTGAGCTGATGCTAAATTAAGTAGTGAGATTTCTTTCCGACAGATCATCAGTGAGATGGCGCCTGTATAGCGTCTAGTATTTCTTTCACATAGTGAGCCATGCGATTGTGCTTTTCAAAGTCCATATAGATCGTTTTGCCATTTGCTTTAGTAGAGATGGTCAGCTGATTCCATTCGGTTTTTAATGACCTGTGCTCAATATTTTTTTCTATTTTTTGATGGATCGTTACATTCCCTATTTCATCAAAAGCAATACGCTTATTCCAGAAAAACCATTTCCATAGAAAGGTGACATTCTTACATTCGACATACCTGTCTTTTAGATGAATGACCAGCTGATTGTGCCCCCTGAGAAATCTGTACATCTGCCAGATATAGAGCAACAGAACAGTAGCTCCGATCAAAATACCTAATGCCCATTTGAACAATTCATAATACCAGACTGCTATAGCTGGCAGGGATACCATGACCGCACTGAGTATCGCGACTACCGGCTGAGGCTTATTCGTAGATATAGTGATAAGGCTTTGTGATAACTTGACCTGATCTGGATACCGTCGCAAATATGCCTGCGCCCGCTGGGGTAAATTAAGATGCTCCATATTATACATTCTGCGCGGCGATCCACGAGCCGGTCCATGCTGCCTGAAAGTTAAAGCCGCCTGTGATAGCATCTATATTCAGCACCTCCCCGGCGAAGTAAAGATCAGGATGCAGTTTGCTCTTGAATGTCTTGAGATCGATTTGGTCCAGCTCCACCCCGCCACATGTCACAAACTCATCTTTGAAAGTACTTTTGCCAGTGACATGATAGGCAGACCGCGTGAGCTCGCCAGCCAGCATTTCTATTTCTTTGTTAGTAGCATCTGCCCAGTTCTTGTCTGTGATACCAGCGTGCAGGCAAAGGCGCTCCCAGAGGCGTGATGGCAGTTTGAACTGTGGCTTGCTCAGTATGGTACGCTTAGGATATTCCGTCCGGTAGGCTTTGAGCTGCCCGGCGCACTCATGCGTAGGGAGTACACCGGTCCAGTTGATTTTTATATCAAAACTATATTTCTGTTCTTTCAGTGTACGTGCACCCCAGGCGGAGAGCTTCAGTATAGCCGGACCGCTCATGCCCCAGTGGGTGATAAGCAGCGGGCCAGCCTCTTCTAGCCTGGCATCAGGTATACTGACAGTGGCCTTGTCTACTGAAAGCCCCTGTAGGTCCTTGATACGCGGGTCTTTGATATTGAACGTAAAGAGCGAAGGCACCGGCTCTGCTATCCGGTAGCCCATCCGGCGCAGTATATCCCACATACGCAGCGCTGAGCCGGAGGCTACAAACACGATATCTGCTGTATGCAGATCACCAAGCCCGCTAGTGATGTGCCACTGGCCATCTTTGTGCTCCATCGTATCCACCTCCTGGTGTGTTTGTATGCGCACCCGGTATTTTTCTGCCAGGTTCAGCAGACATTGGGTTATCGTCTCTGAGTCATCTGTAGTGGGAAACAAACGGCCATCATCTTCTGTCTTCAGCTCTACACCATGTGCATCGTACCAGCTGATGGTATCACTTGTCATGAACCGATGAAAGGCCCCGAGCAGCTCCTTCTCTCCGCGCGGATAGAATTTAGTGAGTGCTTTTGGCTCGAAGCAGGCGTGGGTCACATTGCAGCGGCCTCCGCCGGAGATGCGGACCTTTTCCAGCAGCTTGCCAGATTTCTCCAGTATGGTGATGCGATAGTCGGGATGCTGCTCAGCACAGTTGACCGCAAAGAAAAATCCTGCGGCACCACCTCCTATTACGATCACTTTTTTGGCCATAGTGCAAAGGAATATAAAAATCGCAGAGAGATAGCTTTCTTTGCTGCACCCAAAAGTTTTTGCCATGAACAGGATGGAGCGCCTCATAGCGATCATGACCGTGCTGCAATCTAAAAAGCACGTCACCGCAGAGTATATCGCCGAGCGGTATGATATCAGTGTGCGTACGGTGTACCGTGATATCAAAGCGCTGAGTGAGTCGGGCATACCGGTAGGCTTTGAGGCACCTAAAGGATATTTTATCACGCAGGGGTATTTCCTGCCGCCTGTTTCCTTTACCACCGAGGAGGCCAATGCGCTCGTGCTGCTGGAGAGCATAGCCATGGGATTTACAGACAAGTCTATCAAGAAGCATTACTCGGCTGCGCTCAATAAAGTGAAAGCCAGCCTGCGCAGCACGCAAAAAGATCATGCCGAGGCACTCACAGATACAATCCATATGCAGCTGCCGGAGCGTATGATGCCTGACTACGAATATATGTCTGCCATACAGCAGCACATCACCGGCAAAACCATCCTAGAGATAGAATATAAAAACACGAAGGACGAAGTAAGCGCGCGACGTGTGGAGCCTATCGGACTAATCTTTTATGCCTTTAGCTGGCATATGATAGCTTGGTGCCACCTGCGGCAGGAGTACCGTGATTTCAAAATATCCCGCCTCATCCGCCTAAGAGCGCTGGACCAGCCATTTACTGTCACTACGCATATCTCCCTGGCGGAGTATATGCCACAGCTACCTGTCGCATTTTAGTTGCATTTATTTTTTAAGCCAGCAAATCGGACTGCCATAGGGTTGTCAGTCCGGGGTATTCTCTTTGTGTCATTCATTCACACCAAAACCAAACACAAATGGAGATCATACCAATGCTGATCGCAGAGCTGGAAAACGAAGCGCAAACTACACGCAAAATGCTGGCACTCGTGCCTGACGATAAGTACGGCTGGAAGCCGCATGAGAAGAGCATGCCTATGGGCAATCTCGCGCTGCACCTGGCCGAACTATCTACCTGGGTGAGCCTCACGCTGCATACCTCAGAGCTGGACTTTGCTACTAATCCCTACACCCTGCCTGATATCAAGACCAATGCAGCGCTGCTGGAGTTTCACAAAAAAAATGTAGCTACCGCAAAAGCTGACCTGGAAAAAACCAACGAAGAAGAACTGCTCAAAACATGGACGCTGCGCAGTGGTGAGATCATCTACCAGGTGCGCAAAAAAGTGGAAGTGATACGTATGGCATACTGTCAGATAGTGCACCACCGCGCCCAGCTAGGCGTGTACCTGCGCCTGCTCGATATCCCTATACCAGGCAGCTACGGCCCGAGCGCGGATGAGCAATCATTCTAACCTTAAAAGAAAAGGCCCGGTCACAACCGGGCCTTTTCTTCTAAGTATCGTTTACCTAGACGAAAGTCAGGTCGCTGTTTGCCTTGATCGCTGCCTCTATCAGTTCAAAAGATGTCAGTATCTCTGCTTTGTCTTTGCGCACCCATACAGTATGCTCAAAGTGCGCTGAAGGCTTGTGGTCCTGAGTAGCTACCGTCCACTTATCGCTCTTGGTGTAGACGTCTTTGCGGCCCATATTGACCATGGGCTCGATAGCTATGACGCAGTTTTCGGGCAGCTGAGGGCCGTCGTTTGGCTTGCCGTAGTTTGGCACCTGTGGATCTTCATGCAGGGACTGTCCCAGGCCATGGCCTACCAGCTCGCGTACACAGCGGTAGCCATGCTTACGCTCGCAGTAGTCCTGTATGGTAGAGGAGATCAAACCGACACGATTTCCCGCTACAGCTTTATCTATACCGAGGTATAGAGACTCTTTGGTCACGCGGAGGAGCTGGAGCACCGGCTCTTTCACATTGCCTATGGCAAAGGTGTACGCGCTATCAGCATGGAAGCCATTCATAAATACGCCTGCATCTATCGAGGCGATATCACCATCGCGATAGGCCCGTGCATTAGGAATGCCGTGTACGACATCTTCATTTACTGATATAAGCAAGGATGACGGGCAGCCATACAAACCTTTAAAAGAAGGTACGCCGCCGTGATCACGTATGAATGTCTCTGCGAGTTTATCCAGATGCAGTCCATTGGCACCCGCCTTGAGTTCCTTTGCGACCTCTGCGAGTGTAGCGGCGAGTACCTGAGCGCTTTTGCGCATCAGCTCTATCTGCTCCGGTGTTTTGATCTTAATAGCCATGTATCAATTGAGAAGGCGAATGTATGAAAAAAGCGCTTTACAGATCAATGCACAAAAATTACATATACATAGGGGCTACTATTTGAGATCAGGCAGTGGTAGTGCGATATATTTTGTGCGGATCAAAGAATCCCAGTATTCTACTTTCATCGAGAGCGTATTGTTATCCCTCCACTTTCCCTCCATAGGCCCCCAGTTTGGCGAAGCCTGCCAGAGTGGCCTGAGGCTATCAGCCGCCAGCGCAAAAATCTGGAAACCATTAGTGGTAAATCCGGCTGCTATATCACTATTAAAAAAAGCAACGCGACGTGCATCAGGACTAATGACGGGTACACCTATTACATCGGTCTTAATGCCCGACCTCCTGTTGCAGAGAAGATACTCGCCTCCCTCGTAGTAGACCACCTGGATCAGATAACTATTGAGCTCTTTGATCATACCTAAATAAACGTAGCCGATATAGTTATCGTTTTCTATGCCCGGTGTCGAAGTGAGAAGCACTGAATCACCACTCTCAAGCCTGAGTATAAGTACAGAATCGCAAGTACACACCAGTGCTGAATCCCGGATAAGCGCCATAGTATCTATTGTGATCGTACCTACCTGAGTGCCCTCAAAAGAAGTACTGTCTATAGTGATGAGTTGAGCAGGTCTACCATCGTAGATGATCGTATCGGGCATATGTACTTCTGCAGGGGAAGCCACTGCTTGGTGATCGACTACCGGATCAGGTTGCCTGCAGGATGACAAGGTGCCAAGTGCCAAAAGCACAGTAACGATTGAAAAGATTTTCACTGTCATGGTGCAGTAAAAATAAAAAACCCTCTCTAGCGAGAGGGTTTCTATATAAGTTATTGGATTGGCTTAGATGCTCACCTGCGCCAGGCCTTGACGGCCTTTGATACGGCCAGATGATGTGAGGCCATCATAGTGACGGTTCAGCAGGTGTGTCTCTACGGTCTGGAGGGTATCCAGAATCACACCCACCATGATGATGAGAGATGAGCCACCGAAGAAGAGTGCAAACTGCTGGTCTACATTAAACTGCATCACAATAGAAGGCATGATAGCTACGATACCGAGGAAAAGCGCTCCCGGCAAAGTGATACGGGAGATCACAGCGTCGATAAACTCTGCGGTCTTAGTACCTGGCTTCACACCCGGGATAAATCCACCATTTTTCTTCATTTCATCACCTATTTGAGTAGGGTTTACGATGAGAGCTGTATAGAAGTATGTGAATGCTACAATGAGTACGAAGTCAAACAGGTTATACCAGAAACCGCGAATATCGTTCAGTGCACGGATGAAGCCTACATTCTCCATACCAGGTATCTGACCGACAGTAGCAGGGATGAACATGATAGCCTGAGCAAATATGATGGGCATTACACCGGATGCATTGAGCTTCAGCGGCAAGTACTGACGAGTACCACCAGCCTGCATCATGCGTCCGCCCTGGATCACATTCCTCTTGGCGTACTGAATAGGTATGCGACGTGTACCTTGTACGAGGAGGATCACACACATTACAACTACGATCAGGAAAGCTACTTCGATCACTGGAGCGATCAGGTTGCCCAGCGTAGCACGGGTAGTAAATTCCTGGAGCACTGCGCCCGGGAAACGAGCGAGGATACCGACCATGATGAGGATAGACACTCCATTTCCGAGGCCCTTATCAGTGATACGCTCACCCATCCACATTACGAACAGTGTACCTGCAGTAAGGATCAGTGTAGTGGAAACCGTGAACAGTGCCTTAGGGATCACCGGACCGCTGCCTGTCTTATCCAGATACTGCACATATGCCAGTGCCTGAAATACTGTAACAACAACGGTGAGGATACGGGTCCACTGGTTGAGCTGCCTCCGGCCGCTTTCCCCTTCTTTTGACATCTTCTGAAACTGCGGCACTACGATAGTAAGGAGCTGCACAGCGATGGAAGCAGAGATATATGGCATGATACCCAGTGCAAATATGGATGCACGTGAGAATGCACCACCTGCAAAGAGATTTACGAGGCCGAGCATACCTGTCTTGCCGGCATCACTGAGCTTGGTCAGAGAGTGCGGATCGAGACCCGGCAGGGCGATAAATGTACCGATACGATAAATGAGTACCAGACCCAGGGTGAGCAGGATGCGCTCTCTGAGCTCCTGTATACCCCAGATATTCTGGACAGTGGTGATAAACTTTTTCATTTAAAATTCTTGTTTCTTTATATCAAGAAAGGATTTCCCTGGAGAGAAATCCTTCCTGCAATAATACAATAATATCTTAGGCTAAAAACTACTTTACGATATTCACTGTACCACCGAGGCTCTCGATCTTAGACTTTGCAGTCTCGCTGATCGCGTGTACAGAGACATTGACTTTCGTCTTCAGTTCGCCGGTACCGAGTACCTTTACGAGGTGAGACTTGCCTATCACACGGTTTTCACGGAGGTTTTCTACAGTGATCTCAGACAGCTTCAGAGAGTCTACGAGCTCCTGGATCTTGCCGAGGTTCAGCGGTTCGAACTCTACACGGTTGAAGTTCTTGAAACCAGTCTTAGGGATACGCCTCTGGAGTGGCATCTGACCACCTTCAAAGCCCTTCTTAGACTTGTAGCCAGACCTTGAGCCTGCGCCCTTGTGACCACGTCCGGCTGTACCGCCCTGACCACTGGCCTGGCCCCTTCCGAGCCTCTTAGATCCCTTATGAGTAGATCCTGCTGCAGGTTTGAGATTATGTAGTTCCATTGCTATACTTTCTTTTGCTTTTGCTTAATTGGTTTGGATTACGCGTTTTCTACTTTCAGCAGGTGGCCCACCTTGCGGATCATGCCAGCTACAGCCGCGTTGTTTTCGATGGTGTTTGTATCACCGATCTTATTGAGACCGAGGGCCTTCATTGTCCTCTTGACACGCTCGTCCTTCTCGATAGTGCTCTTGACCTTGGTCACTTTTACCTTTGCCATGACGGATTAGTTTATTGAGTTCTTGATTATCCTTTGAATACAGTGTCCATAGATACAGTCCTGTTGCGGGATACAGTATATGGATCACGCAGCTGAGTCAGGGCATTGATCGTAGCCTTGATCACGTTTGCTGGGTTTGCACCACCGAGAGACTTGGCCAGTACGTCCTTCACGCCTGCGCTCTCCAGTACGGCACGCATCGCACCACCGGCTATTACACCTGTACCGTGAGAGGCTGGCTGGATCATGACACGAGCCGCGCCAAACTTGCCATGCTGTACGTGAGGTACTGTACCCTTGTAGACTGGCACATTCACGAGGTTTTTCTTAGCGTCGTCTATCGCCTTCTGGATAGCCTCTTGTACTTCCTTAGCCTTGCCCTGACCTTCACCTACTATACCGTTACCGTTGCCCAGTACGACAGTAGCTGAGAAGCTGAATGTACGGCCACCCTTAGTCACCTTGGTAACACGGCGGACATTTACCACTTTCTCCTTGAGTTCGAGTTCGCTGGCTTTGAATTTCTGAACGTTTGCCTTTTGCATGTTCTTTATTGTCTATTGCTTGTGATCAATTAAAATTTCAGTCCGGCCTCACGTGCGCCTTCTGCGAGTGACTTGATACGGCCATGGTACAGGTAGCCACCGCGATCGAATACGATCTCGGAGATACCCTTGTCAGCTGCCAGCTTTGCGATAGCAGCACCTACAGCCTTAGACTGCTCAGACTTATTGCCAGAGCGGCTGAAGCTCTTATCCCTGGTAGAGGCCGCAGCGATAGTAGTACCTGATGCGTCATCTATGAGCTGAGCGTAGATCTCAGCGTTGCTGCGAAATACACACAGGCGTGGCCTTTGTGCAGTGCCGCTGATCTTGCCCCTGATCCTCTTGCGGATCTTTGCCCTTCTGGATTCTTTAGTTACCATGATATATCTTGGATTTAATAGCTTTCTTACTTAATGATTACTTCTTAGCTGCAGACTTACCAGCCTTCCTGCGCAGCTGCTCACCTTCAAACTTGATACCCTTACCCTTATATGGTTCTGGCTTACGCTGAGCACGGATCTTGGCGCATACGAGGCCGAGGAGATCCTTGTCAGATGATGTCAGGGTTACCTTAGGGTTTTGGCCCTTCAGCTGCTCTGTTGTTGCCTTCACCTCGTTTGGCAGGAGGAATACTACCGGGTGAGAGTAGCCGAGTGCGAGCTCGAGTATCTGACCAGTCACAGTAGCACGGTATCCCACACCTACCAGCTCCAGTACGCGGGTATTGCCATCAGATACGCCTTTCACCATGTTATTGATGAGTGAACGGTATAAACCGTGTAATGCCTTGTGA
>CAZNDJ010000075.1:0-17858 GCA_964571705.1 uncultured Chitinophagaceae bacterium | reverse complement strand
CATGACAGTCTGGTACTGTGGGGGTATATCGGCGAGTCTGTCTTGTGGCATGTGGTGTCGGGTTTGCTTGTATGAAGATACTAGTATTGTGCCAATGGAGAAATAAGGTTTGACATAGTGCGGTGGGGCCGTAATAGTTTTTTCAAACTGCATAGTAATCCAAGGAAACGATCAACAAGGCGTCACTGCCTTATCCTGACAAAAGGAGCATTGGCAGAGCCGGAGGGCATGCCTATGTAAAAGGAATCCGGCCCGAAGAAAAATAAGCGCTGCCGAACCTCCTGATCAGGATAAAAGATAAAAATGGAATCTCCTGTGACCCGGTAAAATGTAGTAGTGAAATGCTCTGAACTGTAGATGCTATCGGGGCCTATCGCTATACCATTGAATGGAGCGTTGCTCCATGTGCCTATGATCGTCTTCTTGCAATCTACGCGGCTGGCGGTACAGGCAGATAGCGTGATAGCTATGATCAAGATGAGACAGACAGAGAGGATATTACCCTTCGAAAATATAGTGCGTGATCTATCGGGCATGTTTACGTTTCCTCTGATGAAAATAAGGAAAGAATGCGTACAAAAGACACGAGATACTCATGAGAGCGATAAATGGGAGCTTCAGGCACGTAAAGATGTCTCGCTGCGCTCGACATGACAAAAGATAATGGCGAGGTCGTCGTGCTCCTCTCCTACTGGTGCGCTATGAAGATGGGTACTTTGGCTTCTTTGATGAGTGCGTTTGATATGCTCTGATTCATGAGGCGCGAGAGCGCGCTGCGGCCGTAGGAGCCCATGACGATCACGGAGTCTGCGCCATCTTTCTTCATATACTTTGTGATGGCTGTGGCGGCATCGCCGTGGATGACCTGGTAGTGGATATTAGGATAGTGGCTGCCGGCAAACTCGCGGATGTTATGATTGTCCCGTAGGTGTGTGCCTTCGCGCTTGTCCTGCGCGCTGAGCAGGGTGGTGCGCCGCCCGGCCCACTCAGGGAAGATATAGCTGAACATCCTGATGGCATGGACACTGGATGGGCTGCCATCATATGACAGCGTGGTGTGGCGGATAGTGCGGTAGGCATTGGGCACAATGAGTACGGGGCAGTGTGCATCTACCAGTATATCACGCAGGCTGGAGCTGGGTGTATCTGGCAGGAGGCTGGAGATATTCATCCGTGAGTCGGTGATGATGAGGTCGGCAAAGGCGCTCTCCTCTATGAGACCGGCTATAGGTGCATCCTGATCGAGCAGCACATGATGGCCGATACCTGCCGAGCTGCAGCGCTCCTGAAAGTGGCTGATGTTCTTCTCCGTAGCGGCTTTCTCCTCCTTGCCCACTACTGCGTAGCCTGTGCTGTCAGAGCCGAGCATGGTGGCGTAGGTGAAGCCGGCATACTTCAGATCTCGCATGAAGACGCCGACGAGTACAGAGCCTGACTCACGTGCGATCTCTATAGCGTAGCGCAGGGTGGAGGTAGAGATGCGGTCGCCCTCCATGGCCAGTATGATCCTCTTTTTCATGATTGCTGCATTTTTGAGGATGGAAAAGTAGTGAGCAGGTGGCGGGAGAAATATGACAACAACTTTTTATATTATGACTTTCGTCAGGTTTTCTGCGCAGCAGCTTAGATAGATTTGGTAGCGTAAAACGTGTCTTGTAGCAATTACCTAACTCCCGATCTAACTGCTGACAATGTCCTTAAGCTTTAAACTACTCAGGCGCTATCGCGAGATAGTGAACGTACTGGTCAAGTACGGATTTCAGGATATACTGGCAGATGCCGGTGTATCGCTCAAGGCGCGTGTGCTGGAGGCCTTTCTCTCGGAGCAGACCGTGCAGCATATACACGAGCAGACCAAGTGGGAGCGCATGCGCCTGGCCGTAGAGGAGCTGGGCACGGCCTATATCAAGTTTGCACAGATACTGAGCAACAGGCCAGATGTGATACCGGTAGAGCTGGTAGAGGAGTTTGAGAAACTGCAGTGCCATGTGCCGCCATTCCCGGGTGAGGTGGCGCGCGAGATCATAGAGGAAGAGATAGGCCACAAGATACATACCGTCTTCAGCCACTTTGAGGCGAAGCCCTTTGCCAGTGCGTCTATAGCGCAGGTGCACCGCGCTACGCTGAAGAGCGGCGAGGAGGTGATCCTCAAAGTGCGCCGCCCGGATATCATCGAGACCATAGAGATGGATATCCGCATCATGAAGTATATGGCGGGCAAACTGGCCGAGCGCCACATACTGGAGCAGCTGGACCCGGTGGGTATCGTCAAGGCATTTGAGAATGCGATCTACAAGGAACTAAACCTGCTCCACGAGGGCTACAACCTGCAGCGCTTTGCGCAAAACTTCCGCACGAGCGAGATCGTGGTGATACCTAAATACTATCCCGCCTATACCACCAAGAAACTCCTGACCATGGAGTATATAGATGGCGTGCACCCATATGACAATAAAGGCATAGAGCGCATAGGCGATGATCCGCACATGCTGGCCAGGAATGGTATCTACTCGCTCTTTCAGCAGATCTTTGAGCATGGATTCTTTCACGCGGACCCGCACCCCGGCAATATCTTTGCGATGCCGGGTAATAAGATCTGCTTCATAGACTTTGGGATGATGGGTACGGTGCTGAAGAGCGACGTCGAGTTCTTTGCAGATATCGTGTATGGTGTCACGGCGCGCGACTCTGCCAGCCTGATATGGGGCCTGAAAAACATAGCGGTGAGCCAGCAGTTTGAGGGTAGCAGGACCTTTGAGTATGAGGTGGAGGAGCTGATCAGTGACTACCACGCGCTGCCGGTAGACCAGGTGGATATGGCAGAGCTTTTCACGCGGCTGCTGGACTTTGTCAATAAGTATAACATCCACATGCCTGCAGACTACTTCCTGCTATCCAAGAGCCTCATCACCATAGAGGGCGTGGGCCGCAGGCTGGACCCGAAGCTGAATATCATAGACGAGCTGACACCGCACATCAAGAAGACACTGGGGCAGGCCTTCACACCGGCACAGCTGATGAAGAACCTCTTTGAAGCATCTAAGGACCTCCCTACCCTGCTGACCAACCTGCCGCGCGACCTGCGCGAGATACTGGGCAAGCTGAAACGCGGCGAGACCAAGGTGACCATAGAGCACGAGGGGCTGAATGACCTGACGCACAAGATAGACCTGGCGAGCAACCGGATAGCGGGGGGCTTTATCATAGGCTGCATCCTGATGGCGAGTGCGATACTGATCGCGGTGAAGTTTCCGCCGCTGTACATGCATATCTCTATACCGGGTGGTATCGGATTTGTGCTGGCCAATATACTGGGGCTGCGGATGCTGGTGACTATTTTCAAGAACCGGAAGTACTAAATACTGTAATTTCAGCTGCTGTAAATGCTCCATCATCAAGGCCAAACACGTACTCTCAAGCACAATCTGCAACTGGCGGGTCTTCTATCCTTTGTAGCGGGTGTGGTGAATGTGAATGGGTTTCTGGCAGTGGAGACACTGACTACCAATGTGACGGGCCACTTTGCATTCTTTGCCCGTGAGATGCTGGTACGCAACTATGCTGCGGCGGCAGAATTTCTGAGTTTCATCGCAGCGTTTTTCCTGGGGTCTATCTTTGCTACGGTGGCAGTAGAGCTGACCTCACGCCGCAACTCGCGCTATGTGTATGTGGTGCCGGTAGCGGTAGAGATCGCTATCATCACTGTAGCGGCACTCATCCCTGCAGCACATAGCTTCATCTATACTGCGATACTCTCCTGTAGCCTGCTCTTTGCCATGGGCCTGCAAAACTCATTGGTGACGATCATATCCAGCTCTGTGGTGCGTACTACGCACCTCACAGGACTCTTTACAGATCTGGGCATCGAGATCGGGCAACTGTTTTTCTATCACGAAGCAGAGAAGCGCCGCAAGCTACGTGCCTCCATCGGTCTCAGGTTTACTATCGTAGCGGCGTTCTTTGCCGGCTGTACTGCCGGAGGTATAGCCTACTCACTGCTCGGACTGGATAGCATGCTGATAGCCTCTGCTGTGCTGGGAGGTGCACTGATCTATGACAATGCAAAGTATGTACGGGCGGAGTGAAATAGTTTAAGTATCAAGGAGAAACTTAAAAGATAAAACTCGTCGGGCACTTTGAGGCCAGGCTTCTATGTAAGGTGAAAGATGACGGTGCAAAATCACTATCTTTATACAAAGCCCGGTGATGCGCTACTTTTTTCTCCTACTCTCCCTCACTGCCTGTCTTTGCGTCAGCGCGCAGTGCGATAGTTTCTATACAGACTACGACAGCTACCGCTCCCATGCTACCCACCACGACCCCTCGCAATATCTATCAATGATAGGCATGCAGCGGGAATCACTGCTGATGGAGGACACCAGCCGGGGCGGCAATTCTAAATGGAAAAACATTTTCTCTTTTGAGTATGACAGTACTGAGCGGCTGCTGACCACAGAGATAATGACAGCACTCCTGCCCTCATTGCAACATACACATGCCCTGGTGATCAATGAGGGACATAATATCCCGACATCTCGGACCAACCTATACACTATGGTAGGAGACCTGAAGAAAGCAGGGTATCACGATATCTTTATGGAAACACTGAGCTGGCAAGATACGCTGAGAGAAAAGTATGGCTATCCGACTATGAATACGGGCTACTATAGTATGGAGCCCATGTATGGCGAACTCCTGCGCAGGCTGATAGGTGACAGCATCCGCCTGCATGCGTATGAATCCGGCTACTACCAGATAGACACTGCCACGAGGGAAGGAACGCTGAAATTTATATCCCCAGACTACCCTGACTGGATACCGGTAGCTGCGGATAGCTTTATGGTCTCGGCTTTCTACATGGACTATGGTAAACGTGAAGTATCTGAGGCGCTGCTCATATATCAGCAGCTGATGCATGAGCATATAGACCGCTATATCATATACTGTGGCTATGGCCATGGCAATCGTACCAAACGGCCACTGATGGGCAATATCCTGCGCCACCTGACAGGAGATACGATGGTGGTAGTAGACCAGACATTTCTGCATGAGCGCAGCAGCGTAGCGTATGACTACGACATCTATCGCCGGTACGCTCCGGCAGGGCACAGTATGATCCTCTCTCATGCCGATGGCAGCCCCCTCCAGATACAACGTAGTGCTCCCGACACAGGTACGATCCAGCTGTATGACTACTACATCATCACCCCGCGTACAGAGCTGCACAATAGCCGCGCCACATGGCGCACGCTGGGCGGCGAACGGCAGTACTACCCTATCTCCCGCATACTGGACCCCAATATCCTGCCTACCCGCTACGTGGTGCTGGCCTACTACATGAGTGAATACAGCCAGCTGGGTAGCTGCTCTATACCTACTGATATACTACAGGTGAATGACAAAAAGAAAGAACCTGCGCTGGTGCTGCGCCCGGGGCGCAAATACTTCATCAAAGTGATGCGCGCGGGCAAGGAGCTATTCAGCAAGGTATATGATATAGCGGAGTAGCACGCTACTATACCGGTACTGCTGTTTAGTATCAGTCACTTAAGTAAGGGTGCCCATCATTTGCTTAAAACCATCCGGTGACATTGCAGTTTGCTGTTTGCATTTTGCTGTTTGCTTTACTCTGTATGGTATAAACAAAAAAACGCGTGCGCGTGCGGGGATCTATGATCGTGTACCACCCGAGAAATGACCTGAGATGTTTGAGCTGTGCAAGCCTTTTGCGCAAAATATTTAATGACATTTTGGTGCATAACTATAAGCGGAGAACGATGCAGCAAGTTTCGCTGATTTGACATATATTTGCATCGTGAACCTGATCGAAATACCTATTCTTTTTTCGCTGGCCATATTTGGCATCTATATCAGCTTTCAGTGGCCGGGCATGATCTTTCGCCCGCTCAAAGAGCGCCTGGACCTCCTGCTCCCCCACATGCTTACCAAACCGCTTTACAACTGCCCGATCTGCATGAGCAGCTTCTGGACGCTGACGCTCGGAGCCATCTGCTGCGTGTGCCAGATCACGTCCATATCTGCCCTTCAGCATTCGGCTACAGTTTGGCAAAGCCTCGGTATGCTCCTACTGATGATACCTGCAGTAGCAGGTATCAATACATTCCTGTGTGTGGCGCTGGATAAGTGGAGTGACTATGGATGCTGAGACTGAGTACTGCGTAATGAGTATTGACTAGTGAGATGAAATGCAGCATCCGCTGAATGACTGACCTAAAAAAACTGAACTCTATGATATTTGATCCTGACAAACATATCCGCCTGGAATACTCCGAGCGAGATGGGCTGTTTCACTTTGCAGAGGTGACAGAGGCGCGGTCCGTATATTATCCTGCACTCATCAATAAGATCTCACAGAATATAGCATGGGACTTTACAGCGTATGCATTTCGCCTCGCTGACCGTCGCAGCCGACGGATACCGTACATGCAGATGAAAGCGCTTCTCACACAGTGGCAGGCCAGGTACATGGCACGCAAGAGAAAGCATCCTGTAGTGAAGGAATTTTACAAACTCGTATATAGGGAAGACAGCAGGCAATTCAGAATGCTATCACCTGCGGAAAGAGATGCAAATAGCTATGAGGGCCTGATAGCAAACAGAGTACATATTGACGACATCATTGACTTTACGGAAAACGCACGCAGGGTATTTGTAGACCATGAGGACTACTACCCTGACCGGCAGGCCGTGCGATATGCGCTGCAGATGTGGATCGGCTATCACGCTGAGAGCGCTACATAGGTGGCATTGTTCTTTCTCTATTCACTATTCTCTATTCACTATCCTCTACAAAATGAGCTGGACCGACCTGATCACCCCTGACCACTGGCAGTCGCTGGGCGGCTGCAGCTGCGGCGGCACCGCGCGGCGCAAGTATAAACGCATAGGCACAGACTATGAGCTGCAAATTCTGACATCAGTATATCAATACAAAATATTCCGGGCAGGTACGCTCGTGCAGGTAGGCCCGCTGGCAGACCTGGAGCAGGCACTGCAGACCCTGAACCTACTATAGACATCACCGATCATTACTATAAAAAATCAATGACATATATGAAGCAATTCCTACGAAAACTATTTAGCCGCGAGCGGCGCCGTCCATTTCCAGATAGCAAGCAGGTCATAGAGTTTGCCTTTGAGTGCGGTGGCATACGCTACTACCGCCATGTAGACGAGATGAATATGCCCTACCGCCGCGCGCTAAAGGCACTGACCATCTACAAGGAGCTGGATATGAAGTGCGACCGCCACTACCTGGACCAGCATATCGCTGCTATGGATGCCATATTGGAGGGCACGCGATTCAATGTAGAAAGCCTGCTGAAAATAAAGACCCTGACCGCACAGCTGCGCGAACGCGTACAATGGATCATCGTACCAGACCACGTGTACAAACTCGCCTCTGTGCGGTATTTTGACGAGACGGAAAATCCGAATGACTATGACTGGAAGTATGCAGCACAGAAAATAGCTCACTGGAAGAAACACGAGAGCGTGAACGATTTTTTTTTGCGCGAGCCCATAGCGACATTGATACCGTTTTTAAGAGATGCGCCGCTAGATTTCGAGAGCTTTTCCCGGCAGGTAGACGAGCTGAGCCGGAGCCAGCTGGACGTTATCTTGTCGATGCTGCCCCAGCCGCAGAGGATAGCATCCTTAGGCTCTACAGAGGCCTTATTCTCGGAGGAGATACAGCCAGAGAGCCTGCCATAGAGCACACTGGCATCTATGACTATCTCTCGCAGCTGAATGATGCGCTGATACGCGCCAAAGAGCGGGAGAGCAAGGAATAGGGAACAAGGGATAATAAACACACAAGCTTATCCCATTAGTCATTAGTCTCTATTCACTAATCTCCATTCGCTATCAATTATCCATTGTCCATTATCAATTATCAATTACACTTTGAACCATGAGTGACCAGATCATTATAGAATTTATCGGAGACCCATCGGGGCTCAAACCGGCAGAAGAAGCTTTGCGTGGATTAGGCAAGAGCTCGCAGGATACTGTCGCTGCATTTGACAAGGCAAATGATGCCGCCAAAAAATTTGCCGAAGGCGCAAAGGAAGCTGCTACTGCTGTCAAAAGTGCCGGGGATGCCGCAGAGAAAAGTGTAAAGTCACTCTCTACTTTGTCCCAGGCCATCAGCAGCGGCGCAGTGAAAGCGATAGCTGAGGATTTTACAAAATGGGCAAAGGAGGTAGCGGATCTCGGCACGAAGAAGGGCGAGCTAAAGCAAAAACTCGCGGACGTAAACGCCGAAATGGTCAAGGCGCAAGGCGTGGTCAATGCCAGCAAAGAGGTATATAGCGCACTGGGTAAGCAAGCAAAGGCCGTAGAAAACGACATAAACAGTACTGAAAAGGCTATAACGCGATACAGCGAGGCTGCAGCAAAGACCAGTGCCAAGAACATAGAGCTGGGAGATAAGCTGGACAAAGTGCGAGCCAGTATAGCGGCTATGAACGGTACCAGCGAAGAAGGCAGTGAGAAATATAATAAGCTCGTGGCTACCGCTGCCAAACTGGAAGGACAGATAGCAAAGAATGACAAATCCATATTGGACTCGATGGCCAAGACGCGGGAGCTGGCCAACACTAATGCAAGCCTGACTGCGAAGTACGATGAAGTGCAATCGCAAATGGGCAAGGTAAAGGCAGTGATGGATGAAAACAAGGCGAGCTATGATAGCCTCAGCAAGAAGGCCAAAGAATACAAAGGAGATATAACAGGGATAGACAAGAAGCTGGCTGAGGTAAATAAAACCTTTAGCGGGCATAGCAAGGCCGCAAAGGAAAGTACGCACTCTATCACATCTATGATAGGCAATACCAAGAAATTGGTATCTGCTGTGGGTGAGATGGATGCCGCATTTATGTCAGCCACGGGCAATGAACGTGAGGCCAATAAAATACGCGAGCGGACCACCGAAGTGCTGCAAGCATTTGCCACTGTAGAGGCTGTGGTCACCACTGCCACCGAAGCATGGACTGTAGCTACAGAGGTAGCGACCGTGGCTACCACTGCGCTGGATGTAGCACTTGCTCCCGTGGCCGTCACCGTTGGTGCGGTGGCAGCCGTAGTAGCGCTGGTGGCTGCGCAGGCGGTGATATTCTATGAGGTTGGCAAAAAAGTAGTAGCAGTGGTGGAAGAAAAATTCCAGGTCTTTGAAAAGATAAAGCCAATGCTAGAAATGGTGGGGAAGGCTATGAATTGGCTGACTGATCAAGCACGGCAGCTGGCTAGTGAATGGACGAATGGTTTTATAGAAAGTCCTGCCATGCATCGGTATAATAATATGCTGGAAAGCCATGCGAAAACCTGCGAGAAAATATCTGCTGAGTATAAAAAACAAGCAGACATGATGGAGGCAGAAGGGAAATCTGTAGCCGATGTAGCCCAAACACGCGCTAACGCACTCAAAGCTGAGCAAGATGCATTGGTAGACCGCCTTCGTCTGGCAAACAATGAAACTAAACAAGCGGAGCTTCGGGAGAAGATAACAAAGAATACGATAGAGACGATAGGACAGCAAAAAAACGTCATAGAAGGTGTCGGTACTGAGCTAGCAAAGCAAGGGAAAACTGAAGGACAGATACTACAAGCCAAAGAAGAGCAAATCAAGCTCACGATGGAACGCCTGAAAGATGAGAGGCTGATACATGCCGTCACCCAAGAGCAAAAAGATAGTCTGGACGCTCAGTTAGCAGCCATGAAAAATCTGCTGGCTGAGACCGAGGACGTTCACAAAACATATAACAAAGAAAAGGCGAAAAAAGATTATGCAGATGCCCTGGAAAGCGCCAAAAGGACTGCTGATCTGCGGCTGGCCATAGCTAAAGAAGGCTCTGAAGCAGAGCTGGCAGCACGCCTCCAGGACATGAAAGCTGCCATGGATATCGAGCTGAATAATGAGAAGCTCACACGCACACAGGCAGAGCTGATCAGGCTCAGACTAGCTCAGGATACAGCAAAGGAGATACAATCCTTCTACCAAAAGGCACTGGCCGAAGAAGAAAAGGATGAGAAAAAATCTGACGAGGAAAAATACAATGCCAAGATGGCGATACTGGCCCGCGAGCGCACGGCCATCGCGCAGAATGACAAACTCTCAGCAGCACAAAAGGTCGAGCTCTTCAAACAGGTAAATGAGCAGGAAGATGCGATCTGGCAGGCATATACAGACGCACAAACTGCCAGGCAGAAAGCTGCTGCCGCAGCTATCCTGGCGGCCGCTCAGGCCGCAGAGGACGAGAAACTGCGGAATGCAATGGCCGCTCATGCAAAGGAGTACCAGGATGGCATAGCTACCGAAGAGAAACTGATAGCCGACAAGAAGGAAAAGTATGATAGTGACATCACCAATGCGTCGCTAAGCATCAAGACCAAGCTCGCACTCAATGAACAGTACCATAGCTCGGTGGCTAGTGCCCTGCAAAACGAAATGGCTCTACTGGAGAAGCGGTATAATGATGACATTATCGCGGCTAAAGGCAACAGTGAAAAGCTAAAAAAGATCAACGAGGACCACGCCAACGACACAAAGCTGATACAGGAGAAGATCACCGCCAATACAAATGAACAGAGAAAGAAACGGGAGGAACTGGTCGCGCAACAGAGCAGGCAGGAAGAAGACATAGCCAAACAGGTAGGCCAGAAGCTGATCGAAATGGCAAAACAGGTGTCGGATGCCATCTTTGAAAATGAGAAGCAGAAGCGTGACAACAACCTGAAAGAAAAGATAGACAACCTGGAGGCGCACAAAGAAGCCGAGCTGATGAATATGACCCTCACAGCTGCCCAGCGCAAAGCCATAGAGAAGAAATACAAAATAGAGGAAGCCCAGGAGAAAGAGAAGGCATGGAAAGCAGACCAGAAAGCCAAAGCCGAACAGGCTATCATCAATGGTTTGCTGGCCTTCACGTCGGCGCTCTTCTCCTCTCCGCCGCCTATGAACTATGTGAATGCGGCCATAGCGCTGGCCTCTGCCGGTGTGCAGGCAGGGATCATCATGAGCAAGACGCCGCCTAAATTTGCGAAGGGTGTGGTGGCGCTGGATGGGCCGGGCACAGAGACCTCAGACAGCATACCGGCCTACCTCTCCAAGGGTGAGAGTGTGATCACCGCCAGCGCTACACGCCGCTATCAGCCACTGCTGGAGGCTATGAACGCCGGCACACTGGACCGCTATATGCCACTACCACAGATGCCCGACGTGCGCGCACTGGAACATGCGACCCAAAGCAGTCACCGCATGCAGCCCGAGAAAATAGACTATGAAAAAATAGGCGAAGTACTGGCACGGCGCATCAATATGAAGCAGCTAAATGTGAGTATAGACGAGAAAGGATTCACCAAGTCAGTAGTGAGCCGCGGGCAGCGGATCACGAGCTACAATGACAGGATGAAGTTTTGATCAGTCTACGAATAGCTTCACAAACTCATCGTACGGCACCTCAAAATAACTGGACCAGACAAAGGCCTTGTGATCGTAATCAGAAAAACTCATTGGCAACTCAAAACGGACGATATCGGCACCATTATCTTTCTGCACGTTGGCTATAAATTTCAGCCTGGACGCATTCTCAGACATACCTTTTTCTAAGGGATAAGCGAGCAGGGGCAGAATGGCAGCGTCGTCAATTTTGGTAGTACTGGACAAAGCGGTCCAACCAATGAGTTCCTTATCACCTGCCTCCTTATGGAGTACACTGTTTCGGAATTTGGCATATGCGGCAGAATCTACGACAATAGACTCTATGACTGCCTCAGATTCCCAGTCCTGCATAAGAGAAGGGTATTTGTACTCGCCTTTCTGGCACCTATAGTAAAAGGCGTAATACACCTTGCCGTTGTAGGTCAGTTTTGCGCTGCGAAGCCAATCAAAGTTCTTGTAAAAGCTACGGACTGCATCAGGTTCTCCAGTGTTTTGACTGATCAGATTTTGATTGGACACCCATTTGCCTTCTTTATTCTGTGTCCAGCCCGTGGCCTGGTTGATACCGACAGATTTGTTTACAAAGACGGGCTCAACCCTATCTACGCGAGACTGAGCCGTGGAGAAGGTGATAACAGAAAAGAAACAAATGATGAAGAGAGGAAATTTCACAGATAAAAAGTTTTAACAGGTTAAAAGGAGGAACATATCATTCAATAATAACCCTCCATAGGCAAATAGACAAGCCCAGATATGTAAAGTCGAAAAACCAAAAACTGATTAGCGAGTGTAGCGGTAGACTTCGAAGAATTGGCTACGCTTTTTGTAATAAGACCCGCTCAAATAAAATGAAGGATCAGGTCCATAGTTAAGAGTATCACCGCGAAAACTATCATAATATGTTGTAGCCGAATCAAGATATGAAACTGTATCAGCTAGTTGTTGGCTGGTCGAATAACGAACGCCGATTTGATATGTTTCATAATAATATTTTTTCTTACTACATGCTGTCAGCAAAACGGCAGTGAAACAAAACATAGAGACAAGCACTTTATTCATACAAATGAGTTTTCTCCAAAACTAGCTTTAAACTTTAAAAATTCAAATGCCACTCCGATTTACACTTATAAATACTGTCACAGGCGAATCTACTTTCATAGATGAACCCATAGGAATGGACAAAGTATCCCTGCATATCAAACGCGATGAAAATTTTCACGGCTTCCTCGATGCTATCGACGATTCTCTTGGCTCATTCCAATTTTACGGTTTAGCCTATAACATTCTAAAACAAGCGTTTCATACAGATGGCGTAGACGCTGATGTGAGACTTGTTATAGATTATCAATGCACAGATGATACATTATACGATAATATTTATAAAGGCAAATTCTCATTTGACCAATACAAAGAGATACGTGGCTCATCAGGTTGCTATATAGAGTGTCCTATACAAAATGGTAACGATCTACAAACTTTTCGTAGTAGAATGAATCAGAAAGTCAGCCTAGATTCATTGCGAACTTTTGACTCTATTAGCGATTCCATAGTATCATATTCCCAACTCGGTAAAGAAATTAAATTAAATCCCAAGTCGGTTCGATATATCAATTATGCTACAATTGGTACAACATCTGATGGAAGTAAATCTTTTACAGCTGCCGAAAAACACGCTGATGGCAGTAATTTCGTCGATTCAAGCAGTGAAATACAAACATGGGGCCCCTCCTACCCCGCTTTCGCAAATCCCTCAGATAATGTAGCAGACAACACAAAAAATGAATTTACGATCCTTGATGACAATCCGCATACTGTCATTCCATTCACAACGATCCGCAGCGCCGAGTTTGGCAACTTTCCCGGAGGAGTGGGAGATGAATATTTCGGTGAATACCTCAACCTCGATAATACCAATGAAATTTTCCAATACACGCCGGAGATCCCCTATGAGAAAAATGAGATCCAGATAGATATCGATATATCGGGCGCAGTTTTTATGCCACCACAAATATGGCCATTCATGGACCATGTAAACGGCGTTTCCGTACAGTATATTTTATTGAAAGGATTGACATGGGAGGACGCCAAGAGCCATCATACTACGCCATATGCGCCGGGTGTACGCGGATGTACTTTAGACTGGGGCTACCTGGATCTATATGACCATGCTACTACGGTATCACCGGCATCACACGGCGTTACATTATATGATTATGTGCTGCATCATGATGCTCCCTGGACCACATCACCTACGGTAGACTATCGCACATTCAGGTATTATCACACTCAAAAAAATGTTCAGTTTTACCCTGGAGAGAAGTTATTCCTCGCCTTTATTATCGGCAAAGATCCTGACCCGCATCTCCACACCGCATTTTTTAGTGTGAATTATACCTACCGGGACACATACTACTTTCAGCCGGGCTCTGCGCCACGTACGGTAGACTGGACCTCTCCCCAGACATACTCTCAACGCGTAGAGGCTCCACAAATAACGGTGGATGGAACGCTTATCGATCCTCCATCTGAGTCATACATCCGCCTCACCTTCACATCCGGCTATAAGACCACGACCGCACCGTGCTATCTGATCAATGAATCTCTCTCCCGGGCGGTAGAGCTCACCACTAATGATGCCATGCGCGTCTACAGCGACTACTTTGGCAGGGCGGGGGCACACGAGTCTAAGCCCTACGCTCCCGCCACTACCGGTGCCGGCGGCCTGACAGCGCTGACCAATGGCCTGCTGCTGCGCGGTTCCTCTCCCATTCAGACCTGGCATATGGGATACAGCCAGTTTGTGACCAACTCGAAGACAGTGAATAACTACACCCTGGATTCGGCTCACGATCAGCCCACTGCCGGATTAATACTACACATGGATGCAAGCGGGGCCAATACGGTAATGATCCCTTCGGATACGACAGACCCTGGTTTTCACATCGGTGCCCAGATCATCATCCAGCAGAATGGCGGCCTGGTCACTATACAGCCGGAGACCGGAGTATCGCTGGCAGCACCGGGGGGCAGTACCACTACCACGGGGCCCGGCTCCCAGATACTGCTGACCAAGGTGGGCGCGAATAGCTGGCTGCTGGCCGGCCACGCACCGATGTTCGTATCTTTTCAGGAGATGATAGAGGCGCTGAACGCTATTCATGCTGTAGGCTTTGGGCTGGAGCACGATGCGATACGTACGGATTTCACAGACCGGTTCTTTGTACGCGTAGAGCCTATCAGGTATTTCTATGATCACAGCCTCACGCTCATGACCTGCGACAATGTAGAGAGCATCGAGACAGATGCCAGTGCGGGAGATGCCATTTCGATCTTCAAGACGGGCTATACCAAGTGGGAGGCCGAGCAGGCCAATGGACTGGATGAATTTCTCTCTCACCGCGAGTACCGCACTACCCTGCGCACTATGCGCAAAACCCTGGACCGCCAATGCAAGTATATCGCCTCAGGCTACGCCATAGAGGTGACGCGTCGCAAGCTCGGCACCAACACGACTGACTGGAGGTATGACAATGATACCTTTATCATCTGCCTGGAGGAGAATGTGATAAAGGATGGGGAAACGGCCCCCTTCCCGGACTATATGTCTGAGACGGATAGCGTCTCAGGGGCTACGGGCCTGCTGGATGCGACCACGGTGTACAACTACCGCATCAGTCCAGCCCGCAATGCGCTGAGATGGCTACCCTACATACTCAGCTCCTATGCAGACTGGGAAAATGGACAACTCATCTTCACCTCTGGCGATGGCAACTATACTGCACAAGGCAGCCTGACCAATAACCCCGTAGAGGCTTATTCGCTCAATGAGAGTAGCCCACTGTCGTGGCAGTCACTGGCATACCACATATTATTCCCGCCGGTGTACAGGAATGAAGTGGTCAAATTCAAATATCCGATGAGCTACGATCAGTGGCGCTACATCAATACCGGCAATAACAAGTACGGCAAGATCCGCTACAATGTCAATGATAGCGCGTATGAGGAAGGGTATATACTAGACCTGAAGTACGACCTATTTGGCGGGATGGCAGAGTTTACACTCCGGCCGGCTATATAGACCATCTCTATTTTATCAAATAAACCTATCGACCATGCCTATCAGCATTTCTTATCCCGCTTATTCCTTTATACAGGCTGCACCACCGCTCACCGGCGACTGCTACCCTGATCCCGCGCTATGCCTGCCACTATCCAGCAATAAGCACCTGAAGTTTTATGCCGCTATAGACGGTATAGACTATGATATGATCACTACGTATCTCTCGGAGGATCCGCAGTACTATGCGCTGCCATATCTGGCAGTAGTGCCTGTAGATTACAATTGCACACCTGTATCCTATATCAATCACACCTCATCCCTGCTGGGCCCTGGCATGGTGCCGCTCGTATCGTTTTTAAAATCGAGCGCCTTTGAGCTCGTGGCAGATGGCAGCCATTTCTATTGCAATGCTTTCTTTAATGCTCCTGACAATATAGACCTGAGTACACTGGCTCTCAATGATAATATCGGCACCGTAGCCACGCACAGCAATTTTGCGCCTGCAGCAGGCGAATGCTTCAAGCTGATGATGGTCATAGATGTATGCATGGACGATCAATACTATGGCAATAAGACCTACTACCGTCAGATAGTGGGATGCATCGGCTGCTTCGTGCGGACCACAGGAGATTGTTTCACGTCAGTGATCTCCTACAGTGACCCGACGGATTCTTTTGGTTTCCGCTATCAGATGCATGACTACTATGGTGATGATATACAGCTGGAGAATAAAATAGAACTACCCTGCTACCTGCGCGACCCCGTGATGAATGATGACACAAAGGTCTACACGCGCTCTGACGGCACCATCATCAAGCTCTATGAGCGCAAAGAGGAGCAGTACATGCTGGAGACGGACCGCATGCCCTACACCTGGCTGAAGGCGCTCGATATAGCCCTCTCTCATGACACGGTAAAGATCGAGAACGGCAATGCGCACTCATTCGATAGCGTCAATACTGCAAAGTACTTTCAGAAGAAGGAAAACTTTGAGATAGAATATCAGAAGGGGCCTTTCTCAGCCTTCGGCAAAGGCAGCTGCAAGCTGCTCAATGCACAGCCGGTACACCTGTATAATAACAACTGCGGATGACATCTATAAGAAATCTGTAAACCTGTAGATCAGTCAATCGGTGAATCTGTTAATCCTTTCAATCCGTAATTCAGTAAATCCGTAAATCTGTAAATCGAAATAAACCTATGTCAAACACCAAAACACATACGAGCGGCATCCTGCTCATCGCGCTCGGCAGCCCGCAGTACGGCTGCTACGCGGCCAATCTCGCTGCCTCTATCCGCTACAATGATCCTGACCAGCCTATACATCTCGTGCATACAGAGGAGAGTATCTCGCACCTGGCAGCGGAGCATCGCGCCCTCTTCAGCTCTATGCAGCTCTGCCCACCGGAGGCATACACTATTCCAGCCACCAGCCACCCGTCACCTGTCAACCCCATTCAATACATCCGCGCCAAGACATGGATGTATGACCTCAGCCCTTTTGCAGAGACGCTATTTCTGGATGTAGATACGATGATCCTGCCGGGCCATAGCATGGCCGCGCTGCTGGAGGAGCTTGCCACTCAGTGCGACTTCACCATAGAGAACCGTGGCTATGCTGATCTCTCTACAGAAAAATCACTGGCAGACTACTCCGTCTGGTGCAATGTAGAGGACCTGCGCACCTGTTTCTCCACAGAGATCCGCAAGAGCGAGCAGCCACTGCGCTACTACAACCTCCACTCCGAGCTGGTCTATTTCAAAAAGAACAAGGCTAACAAAAAGTTCTTTGACAAAGTGAAGCGAATCTACGATGCACCTCCGGTACGTGCTACGCAGTTTGACACCGGCCTGTCGGATGAGTTTGCCTTTAGCACCGCCATGATGCTGCTACAGCACTACCCGCACCAGGACTACTACATCCGCATCTACTGGAGCTATGCAGAGAAAGAGCACGACTGGTACACCCATGTCACAAAGAATTTCCTCGCCTTCTCCCTTGGCGGCAATATGCTGCGCGAGCGCATCAAGGCCCGGGTGACAGCATACAACAATCTATTCAGACAAAAACTAGGGCTACCGTATCTCTTCACCCCGCATCACAAGAAGGTGTGGAATAAGTTTAGGGAAAGGATGTGAGGGCACCTTAGATCAGAATCCCAGAACGTTGCCAATAACTGAAGTATGCCACAGCCTCACCAAGACACACAGCAAACAGCCACCTTCTAAATCCTGCCTACCGGCAGGCAGGCTCCCTAAAGGGAGACTTTAATACAACCACATGGCTGTTAAAGCCTCCCGTCAGTTCGCAGATCCCGATGCAGTCGGGAGAGGTTT
>CAZNDJ010000074.1:0-18414 GCA_964571705.1 uncultured Chitinophagaceae bacterium | reverse complement strand
GCTGCGCTTCAGCGCATCCATGATATTGCCCAGGATGTAGTTCAGCTTCTCTGAGTACGGACGCATCATGAGGATGCGGTCCTGAGCGCGCTTCAGCTTGGATGCTGATACCAGCTTCATCGCCTTGGTGATCTGAGAGGTCGTATTGACACTGGCTATGCGCCCGCGTACTTCTTTGAGGTTTGCCATTTGTTAATAATTGCGGCTGCAAAAATAGGATAATCTGGCACTTGTCAAAAGCGGTTTTGCCCTTAAAAGTGACCATTTGTTGTGGCGATACTGCTTCCTGCAGGATGGTCACAGTTATCTGCAATTCAACGCCTTGCCCTTTCCCATCCGGCGAGTACGTCATTTTAGTGTCATTTTCGGGCCGGATATGCATATTAGATAGGTAAGGAGGGGATACTCAGATGTGACATAAAATATTACAATAAAGGGTAGGTTAATTGCAAAATAATAATCTGAATAGGTAAGTTTTTAAAAAACGGTCACCATTGGCATAATATCCCACCATAGCTTTGCATCCAGATATTATTACGAAACACATCAAAAAATCAATCACTATGAGAAAACATCACTATCCAGCGCCCGGTTATTACGGCAAGTGGCTGATGGCTCTTTTTCTGCTCCTCACTGTAGCAGGATATGGCCAGGTGGTCATCACACCCAATGTGACCGGTACCTGCCATGGCAGCGATGCATCAGTCACCTTCTCCCTGACCGGCGGACATACAGGCACGCATAACTTTGACCTCTATGCCAACAGCACCTTTATCGGGTCGCAAACCACACCTACCTTTAGTGGCCTTAGCCGTGGGTACTATACATTGCGGCTGGGTGGTGCCGATAGCGGCTATATTTCCTTCCCGGTCGGCTATCTGATCAGTACGAATCCCGGTGTGATACATACTACCTGTCCCCTCAATCAGGGTAGTATAGCGACTACAGCTACAGGCGGCACAGTACCATACAGCTATGTGTGGAGCAATGGTGCCGGCAATGTCAGCGCTATCTCTGGTCTGGCGGGTGGAGTATATTCACTCACCGTGACAGATGCCAACTCCTGTACTGCAGTGCTGGACACGCAGATCTTTGCTACCAGCCCTATGACGGTGACCATCAGCTCTGGCGGGCCGCTGTGTAGCCCTACACTGACTGCGCTGGCCACAGGCGGCACAGGTGCAGTATCATACCACTGGAGTACCGGGGGCAATACTGCCAGTATCTCAGGCCTGACGGGCATGGCATGGTATAGTGTGACGGCTACTGATGCCAACGGGTGTACGGCCAATCAGGCCTTGTACGCCGGGCCCACACAGCTGCAGATAGATAGCGCCAATGGCAGCTCTGTAGTGCTCGTCTCACCAGCCTGCAATGGCGGAAGTGGCTCTATCACTATCCATATACGTACCGGACAGGCGCCATATACCTGGCACTGGAGCGGGTCTGCCTCTACTGATAGTATCGCCTCCGGCCTGTCCAATGGCACCTATGCTGTCACGGTGACGGATGCCAATGGGTGCACCGGTAGCAGAACCTACAATCTCTTTAACAGTAATCCCGTGTATGCCTATTTGTATCCTAATACCAATCCTGCATGCGGGGCTACAGATGGCTCCCTGCAGGCCTATGGCTATGGTGGCAGTGGCGTCTATACTTATACATGGTCAGGTAGTGCCAGTACCGGATCCCTGCTCAGTAGTGTAGGAGCAGGTACCTATACAGTGACGGTACATGACCAGACCGGCTGCTCCGCATCTGCTACCACTACTCTATATGGACAGGCTGCATACGGCGTCCAGCTGCAGTCCACTCCTACAGCCTGCGATACTACGCTACACACAGGTACGGCTACTGCTGTGGTCCAGGGCACCGGAGGCACACCGCCATATACTTTCACCTGGTATGAGTGGTATGTAGGCAGCTCTAACATACTCGGCACGGGCCAGAGCATCACCGGACTGCCGTATCAGTCCAGTGTAGCCGTGCAGGTGCAGGATGCTAATGGCTGCATACCGCAGAGCAGCTATGATAGCGTATATATAGGACTGGACCCCTCCTGCTACGATCACATCACCGGCTATCTGTATAATGATGCTAATGGCAACTGTACGCGAGATGCAGGGGAGACCGCTATCACTGGCGCCTATGTGGTGACGAGTGGTACAGGTGGTTATTTTTATGCCAACCCTGATAGTACCGGCTTCTATGATGTGTACGTACTGCCAGGCAGCTATACTGTGCGTGTGCAGGTTTCCGGCTGGGGCACATGTGTGGCGTCACTGTGTGCGAGCAGCTATTCGCATTCTTTCTCTGTCACAGGCCAGACAGCGGGTGGAAATGACTTTGGTATCAACCTCGGGGCACAGACATTTGACCTCGGTGTACACCCTGGCTGCTCCGCGTCTATACCCGGGGGTACTAAAGAATACTGGATATACTACTACAACAACGGGCTGACGTCCGCATCAGGCACAGTACTCTCCTTTGTACATGATGCTAATCTCACACTGGTATCTACGACCCCGGCCAGCAGCAGCTATGACAATGCTACGCACACTCTCACTTGGTCCCTGGGCAATATGCCCGCTCAGTCAGGCTGGCAGCAGGTACGCATGGTATATTCTGTGCCAAATACGCTGACCCTGGGTTCTTACCTGACCTGTGTGGCACAAATAGAACCGTCGCAGGGAGACTGCAATCCTATAGACAATATATCAAGCATCACCGATCAGGTAGTGGGATCTCATGATCCTAATGAGAAGGAGGTCTATCCATCCGGACCACTCACCGAGAGTGATACCGTGCTGAATTATACTGTCCGCTTCCAGAACAACGGCAATGCACCTGCGAGCCTCGTGGTGATCAAGGATACCCTCTCTCCAAATGTAGATCCGGCATCGGTGATACCAGGCGCATCCAGCCACCCGTATAAGTTCTCGCTCTCCGGCACAGGGATGCTTACTTTCACCTTTGAGAATATCAACCTGCCGGATAGTGTGCATGATGAGCCACACAGCAAGGGTTTCGTAAACTATACCGTACATACCAAACCTAATCTGCCTATAGGCACCGAGGTCAGGAATACTGCCAATATCTACTTTGATTTCAATCCGGCGATCGTGACCAATACCACTGTCAATACACGCTCAGACCTGACAGGCATCCATACCATCTCTGGCACTGATGGTATGCAGGTCAGTATCACGCCAAATCCTGTGCAGTCGCAGGCTGTTGTACACTTCACAGGGGCTACCGGGGAGATCAGCTTTGAGCTGATGGATGTGACCGGCAAAAAAGTAATGGAAACGATGACGACCAGAGACCTGACATTATCAGCCAGCATGTTTGCAGCAGGCATCTATACCTATATAGCCAGAGACCAGGCTGGCCACATCAGTACTGGCAAGGCATCGATCACGCACTAAACCACTTTTGAGAAGGAAACGAAAAGCCCTCCTGCGTTTGCGGGAGGGCTTTTACTTTATGTACCTGGGTCAAAAAAAGGCAACAGGCGGGGCCCGTTGCCTTAAATCAAACTCCATTTTCTTAGGATTAGTTGATCGTTACAAACTTATTGGCACAGGTCTCTTTGACAAAGTAGTAGCTCTTGCCATTGATGGTCTGGTGATTGATCCTATATGGTGCTATCTGCAGCAGGCCTGTGTTATTGCCGGCAGCACCTACTGTAGCCATCTCTGCAGCTGAGAAGGTATGCGATGTAGTGCCACCTGGTGCGATGTACGATACATGGCCACTACCACCAGATACTACAAATATGACAGAGTCACCGCTCACATAGCCAGAGGCTGAGAGTGTAAAGGCGGCATTGTGCGATACGCTGGATGGTGTCTGCACATCATCTATGCTCGGGAAGCTGGACTGATCTGTATAGCTGAATCCTGTGATGCTGTTTGATGAATTGCCCGTCACATTCCATGTCACTGATGAGGAGCTAAAGTCGAGGCCCGTAGGAGTGGTAGTAGTAGGCTGGAATACATAGGCATTGTTACTGCTTTTGGTCATACCATTGCCATCTATTGTTAAATTCCCTGCATCTTTGAAGGATGATGACAGGCCAAACCAGGCTGCGGCTGTACCGATATTGATAGGCAGCGTGTATCCTGCTACAGTCTGTGTCGTAATTACTTTCACAGCAGCCAGGGCGCCGTCTGCATCTGATGGTGCACTGACAGAGGGGGCAGAGTTGCCGTTGTTTGTATTACTGCTGGTGCCCTTATTGCATGAGCTGATGCCTGCGGCTACGATCGCCGCAGCGCTGAGGAGGAGGATGGTCTTTTTCATAATTTGGAGTGATTTAAATGAATAATGGCACAAAGGTCATTTTGTGCCATTATCTTCCTATCCGCAGGAGACGGTATTTTGTATCCGTGCTGGTACGGAGCAGGTGCAGAGCTACCTCATGAGGGTCATAGCCCACTCCCGGCATACTACCGGGTCAGCTGGTCTGGCCTGTGAGCAGATGAAGCAGGAGTACACATCAGCTGGCTGAGGTTTGCCGCGGTAGGTGCCATCCCAGGCTTTATTGATATCATGCGATTCAAATACCAATAGGCCCCACCGGTCATAGACACGTATGGTCACGCTGTAGTATGTGCAGAGGTGCGGGATATAGAAGCTGTCATTGCGCCCATCACCATTAGGAGAGAAAACATTGGGCAGCGCCAGGCGGGAGATGCAGGCCGTATCCGGACAGCCGATACATGGCGTATCGCAAGGATTGCAATGAGGTGTATCACATGGATGGCAGACCGTATCGCAGATGATAGGCACGATAGTCATAGACGCGGCAGCGCTGCACTGGCCGTCCTGTGCGGTGACCTGGTAGCTGCCAGAGGTATATGCCCATATAGCTGCAGTGTAGACACCCGTGGCCTGCTGGCCGGTGCTCCATCTGATATTCACTGGGCTGCGAGCCGGAGAGTCTATCGCAGCGGTCAGGAGCAGGCTATCCGTTATATTGCTACATAGGCTAGTACTATCTGCATATATACTGAGGCCAGAGATGGCATGTGAGCTGATCAGTATGCTATCTCTTTGCACCCCGCAGCCTCCACTCGCAGCTGCTATATATAGGCCGGTGCCATGTACGGTGATCTGTGGTGCCGTATCTCCCGTAGACCATATAGTGCCCGCTATCCCACTGTTCAGCACTCTGGTGAATGTATCACAGTATGTCGTATCACTACCTAGATCGATATCTGATGCAGGTAAGGCCATGATATAGCTGATAGCACTGTCTATGCACCCGGACACCGCACCGGATATCAGTAGTATCTGATGGGTACCGCTGTCCGGGACATATATCGTCTGCACCATACCGCTGTAGGACTGGCCGTCTATCTGCCATTCATTGGTTACACCGTTTAGAGATATATCCTGCATGACTATCGTATCTCCCACGCATACCAGCGTGTCAGACAGGATCATAGTGGCGATAGGGCAGCCACAGGTATCTATCACTCTTATGGCCAGGCTCCTGCTCACGCCACAGTTGTCATATACGATCATCGGATAGCTGCCGGGATGGTGTGCAGGAAACCTGCCCGTGGTACCAGACAGCACCAAAGTATCGTAGCCCGGTATCTCCACTGTATAGGGGGCAAATCCGCCCGCTATATGGAAATACAAGCTGTCCGCGTCAGTAGTATTGGAATCACATACATTGATAAAGGCTGGTGACAGATACGGGCGGCTATCATCTATGATGTACAGGCTGCCGGAGTCTATGTGACAGATAGAGTCATAGCGCAGCTGGTGCGGGTAGACGGTGGGGCGTATGTAGGCCTGGTAGATATATAGTCCGGAGTCAGGTACGTGAAATCTCACATGGGTATTGAGAAAAGACGTATCGATCACCATGCTACCATTATGCCACACTCTGAGCTCTGTCTTGGTCGCACAAAAGTTGCCCGATACATACTCATAGTCCATGATGGGCCCACTGGCGCAGGAGGTGACATAGCTGGCAGATGAGATAGCAGGCTGAATAGCGGGCGTGGTGATAGGTAGCGCACAGCCGCTGTCTGAGATGAGCACGTACGTGTGTGAGGGCAGCAGTCCGTAAAAAAACCGATCCGAATACGTAGATACAGATGCCTCGGCCACGGTGTCTCCTGATGGTAGCAGTATAGAGTATCTCTCAGGCGCTATAGGATTCACGCTGAGCTGCCATTGGTTTTGGCAGGTACTGTCTTTCATTTGCTGGTAGCAGCCCAGATTCATGGCGGGTAGTATCACAGAGTTGCTCAGCACACTGACGCAGGCGCTGGCTGGTAGATAGGCTGTGATAGTATAGCTACCATCAGGCAGGTGTGAGAAAAGCCCGCTGGAGTTTCTCAGATGTAGTACACCACCGGGTCCTATCGCTACAAATGAATCTACGGGTACAATAGTGCCACTGACTGTATATACCTGCGCTAATGCAGTGTTGCAGCCGGGCGTACTGATCTGCATAAACGGCACTACAGGTGCTATGAATACAGGGATGAGCGTATCCTGGCCGCAGCCTCGCGATGACGCTATGACTACTATCTGTGGCGTGGTGCCCGGAGGCACATTCCTGAAAATGGTATCATACTGCGCGGGATTGGCAGAGCCGGTTTGAGTGACGGTTTGTACCGGCACGCAGCTGGTACAGGTCATCGTGAGTGTATCACCGTCATCAATATGGGAATAGATAATGCCATCATTATTGCAATTGGTCCTGAAGCGCTGTACACGCTGCCCCTGAGCTATGGTATCCGTCACACCACAGGAGTCACGCACCGTGACGAATACTGTCGTAAAAGCCCCGATGCCGGAGAAGTCTCCCGTTGTATTAGTATAAGTCTGACTTGTAGACCGGTTGAATAGTGTGTATGTGAAAGGAGCGTGTCCACCGGAGACTTCGGCGTGTACGATTCCTTGAGCAAAATTCATGCAAGAGATACCTGGTATCATGCTGTAGGAGTAGTGCCGCGAATCTGTAAAGATATTGCCACAGGCATCCCTCACGCGTAGCCAATAGGTACCGGGACAGATGTGGTAGAAAGAGTCAGAGGTCTGATAAGGGCTATATCCGCTCACAGGCCCTGTAGACGAGATGGCATACTCGTAGGGAGCGCGCCCCCCACTCACTCTGCAGTGCAGCATGGGGTACGGATCACCTGGGCTCACTGGCGTATCTATGAGCATAGTAGGAAATGTATAAGTACCCCCCACGGTGCCTGTGAAGGTACCTGTGGCGCCAGAGGCATCCCTCACAGTGCCGCTGTATGATCCGGCGGCCAGGTTAGAGAATGTGCTTTGCCCCGCAGGCAGCGCATAGGGATAGCTGATGCCGGGCAGTGCCGGTCCCGCAGTGATAGTATAGGTATATGGTGCGGAGCCGCCCGTAGAGGTGAGCGTCAGTGTGCCGTCATTATAGCAGGTAGATGCGGTAGCGACTGCCGTAGTAGTGATGGCATAACTGGGGAATGCACCCAGCCAGGCGGCACATACCAGTATGAATAGCTTCCATGAAATGCTTTTGCCCCAGCTTTTCATATATACAATATAAGTGGCAACAGGACCTTCCTTAAATCTTATCGGTAGCGCCCATGCTTTTTGGGGTAAAAAAAACATGGCCCGCGCTGCGATATCATTTATTCAATGACCAGCTTGCCTATGCTTTCATTGTGCTTATGGTCAGTGACTTTATATAAGTATACGCCTGCTGCCATATTGCCCCTGTCGTAGCGTATGGTCTCTGATGTCAGGCCTTCATACCTCGTGACTACTTTGCCTGTCACATCCAATATTGTCAGATCATACTTCCCGGTCACACCTGATATACGGAAGGTCACATAGTCGCTAAATGGATTAGGTATGGCTGTCACTGAGATATACTCTTTGTCGCCTGGCTGCGCTATACTCAGCGGGTAGGCTATCATATTGTGATGTGTATTGGTAGCCACCGGATCATTGTAGTCAAAGAAGATATCCGCCCGGTTTGAGATGATAGTACCAGGCGATATATTCCTTCGTACTTTGACAGTATATACTATGAAGCCCTGGCTGCCGATAGGATCTGTAGCGCTATCTGGCAGGGCTATCGGATCAAAGATCCACTGCAGGATGCCAAACTGAGAAATATCAAGCCTGTATGGCGTGTGGCTGTTGGCTATGGTCCTCACGCTGGCAGGATCTACATACGGCGAGAGGGTATCCTTTACGATAATGAAACGGGCTGTATCATTTCCATTGTTCTGGAAGTGTACTGTGTAAGTCAAAATAGAGTCTCCCGTATGTACTATCGAATCAGGGGAACAGGTTTTATAGTTAGGGTCATGCGAGCTGGTGAAAGGATCGTCATAGCATATCCTGTTGTTAGTAGTGTCACAGTCCATGATCGGCAAAACAAGAGAGAAACAATTATGCAGCACTGCTCCGGCACCGATGCCAGTCGGTATATAGAATTCAAAACTTGGTACGGAGGAATAAGGGGCATTAACCGTTAAGATGTGGTTTATCGTGTCTGCCACCGGCATGGGTAGAGCTGTAGAGTCTGGCAGGTATACCATAGCGGGATCGTAGTCCATGACGAAGCGGACGGTATCCGAAGCACCAGGTGATATGCCATTTGAAAAACCGAAGATCCAGAATGTTTTGATCCGGGCTGTGTCCATAGGACTCCACCCCGGGTGAACTATTGCGTCAAAGCAAGTCGCATTTTGGGTTCCAAAGTCTATGTCACTGATGGTATCGCCCAAAGCAGGTATGCTGACAGTCTGGTGCGGGTTGCTACATAGTTGTGTATTATTCAGGTTTACACTCACATCGTAGGCACCGGTTTGTGGGACCAGGATCTGATAATTCCCATTGGCATCCGTGTTAGAAAAAAATTGGTATCCATTCATCTCAGCGGTCACTACTGCCGATAGCCGGGGTTCGCCGGTTTCTGGCAGGCAGTTGCTATTAATATCTCCAAAAACGGTACCCTCTATGACACCCAGGCAAAAAGAGTCTACTGTAAACGAAGCAGTAGCATGGCACTGGAGAGAGTCTGTGACTGTCACAGTGTACGATCCTGTATGAAGATTGGTAGCAGGATTTTGAGTGGAGTTATTGCTCCAATGATAGGTATAAGGAGCAGTCCCTGCATAGGTGTACAGCAGTATGCGTCCTGTATTAGTATGACAGTTTGCCTCGGTCGCATAGCCCGATACATGCAGAGGTACAAAACCCACTGTATGGGAGCCCGTGACCTGGCAGTGGATGGCATCCGTGGCTGTATAGGTGTAGATGCCGGTCGCGAGGTGAGATGCCGTCGAGTCGGTCTGAGCGGGAGTACTGCTCCACAGGTATTGATACGGTGCTGTGCCGCCAGATAAGTGGATCGTAGCCGAGCCATTGGTCCCGTTGCATGCGGCTGCGATACCAGATACATTGGCCACTACGTTTTCACCTACCAGCAGTGCGGAGCCGGTCACCTGACAGTTAGAGGCGTCTGTCACTGTGTAGCTATAGAGCCCCGCACTCAGATTAGTAGCGATAGAGTCAGATTGTGTGGGCGTAGTATTCCAGCTGTACTGGTAGGGGGTAGCGCCTCCGGATACGTGCAGGGCTATCATGCCACTAGGCGTGCTTCCGCATGCTTTCTGAGATGATTGCGCCACATTGATACCTGATCGCACGGGTATCTCATACATGCCACTCACGGTATCACCTGCCGCATCTGTCATGGTCAGGTAGTATGAGCCTGGAGCCAGGTGGCTGATTGTGTCAGCATCAGCGGCACCGCTCACTGACCAGTGGTAGTGGTACGGTGCCGTGCCCCCGGCAGCATGTACTGCTATACGGCCACCAGAGGAATTGTTGCATCGGTTTGCTGTGACACTATCTGTGATGATGCGCAGTCCTGTATAGTCATATACCCAGGTGGCCCCACGGCCCCAATAATCCATCCGTCCGCCCACAAAAATTGTATTACCATCGGATGCCATACTGATAGCACTGCCCACATATGTAGCTCCTGCCGTGTCATACGGCGCCATTTTAGTGCCTAGCTGATGCCAGGAATTACCATTCCTGCGAAAGGCCCAGAATGCTCCCGGTCCGTCGTTGTCCTGATCGGCTCCGGCTGCGAGTACATTGCCATCTGCAGAGAGAGACAGTGAGTATCCAAACTCTGCGAGCCGGTATGTAATGTCATTGGGGCGTATGCGGGCCTGCAGCGTCCATGTGCCGCCTGTGTACGTGTATATACCTACAGCTCCTATCGAGTCTCTGAAATCGCCCACAGCCACCGTCAGGCCATCTGCTGATATGGCTACCGGGTGGATGGTAGTATATGGCTGCTTGCAATGCAGTACAGCCTCCGTTTGCCACTGTGAGCCTGTACGCCGCAGCACATATTGCAGGGTATCCTGTGTGCCGGCTACTGCCACGTCTCCATGGGCAGATAGCGCGAGGGTATAGCCCAGGTTGTGCGCCGCGGGGATGACGACTTTCTGGCCCAGCTGCACCCAGTGGCCGCCAGACTGTACATAGGTAGATACTGATCCCAGATTGGCGCTATCTCCCGGCATGCCGACCATAGCCGTAGCTCCATCACCAGAGAGGGCTACCGGCCCGCCATAGTAGTTTCCCCCGCTATACAGGCGTGGCATCGTATTGATGGAGTCTCCTGAGAGGACATAGCTACCGCCAGAGTCTTTGAGCTGATAGGCACTGGTAGGTGATACGTAAAAATAATAAGACAGACCCTCACAGGATACCATGGCCGTACGCGCATCTGCAGAGAGGGCCAGGCCATAGCCAAACGTATTGCCGTAAACATTGTCGTACCGGTTGCATTTATTGCCATACTGCTGCCAGGAGTTGCCATTTTTTTTGAAGGCCCATACCGAGCCCTGGCCATTATCAAAGAGGCCCGCTGTCAGTATGGTCTTCCCGTCTGCAGAGGAGGCCAGCGCATACCCCTGGCCGCTATTGCCAGGAGAGCCGGTATAGCGCGTAGGATGGGCGGTGACATAATAGTTGTTTTGACTATTGCGGATCTGTGCTACGCAGCCGTGGTAGTTTTTGTCATAGACGGATCCAAAAAGTACTAACCCGCCATTGGCACTGGTAGCAATAGCATTGAACTTCGTTATCCCCTTGTAGTCCGGAAAATAAGATGCATTGAGCTTCTCTGTATAGGTACCTGTGAATGATGTACGCGTAAATACATAAGTGCGGCTGAGCCCCACACCATTTTGGCTTTGGTCGCTCCGCTCTATAAAAGCAAGTACGTTGCCATTATAAGACAGGCTTACAAAGTCTCCCATCCCTCCTTGCCCAAAGGAGCCATAATTTGTACTGGCTACCACCTGTGTGTGCTGCCATGAGCTACCCTGCTTCAGGAATATATGTACGCCACCCCGGTTGGCACTTTGTTGATTGCCTGCTGCCAGTGTCAGCCCATCACCAGAGAGTGCCAGGCCCATTTCCCATTTACTGGGATATGGATACCAGTTATTTCCTACAAATGTGACATTGAGTTTCCCTCCATCCTGAGCCCACACAGTGCCCGTCCTTTTGAAGACCCACGCAGCTCCCACACCCCCGTTATCCATTATGCCGGATATCGCAGCCGTATTACCATCATAAGACATCGTCACTGTAGAGGCCTGGTGAGGCTGACCTATCCAGCTGGTACCTGTCAGTTTGGCCTGCCGGGACCATGTAGTGCCCGTACGTACAAAGATGACAGCCGCACCCACAGTATCCTTATCCATAGGAGCACCTAGTACACATGTATTGCCATCTCCGGACATAGCTATACTATAGCCGAGCCAGGCGTTTGAGGTCACTGTATTATCAGTCAGTTTTGCCTGCTGGGTCCATGTAGTGCCACTCCTTACAAAAATCCATGCCGCTCCCGCACTATCATTATCCATAAATCCTCCTACCACTGCAGTATTGCCGTCAGAGGAGATGGCTACAGCTGCACCGGTACTTTCATAGCCGGTGATGCCGGTCGGCACCAGTATAGCCTGCTGTATCCAGTCCGTATCCTGGCGGGTATAGATCACAGCGCCGCCTCGTGTACTGCTGGTCATCAGCCCTGGCGCCCCGGCTATCAGTGTGCTACTGTCTGCAGAGAGGGCGATAGACATGCCCAGTTGTTCACCCCCGGCAGATCCGCTCCCTACCAGTTTGCTGCCGTTTTGTACATATTGTCCGTGAGCAGAGATGCCCAGCCATAGGGTTAGTACCAGAAGATATGATCGTTTTGACATAAGGTTTGATTGCAAGTGAAAGATAATAAGATTTATACCGGAATAAAAAACCTCGCTCGCGCCGTCAGTATTGCAGCGGGCACTGCTTTTTATCCGATAGAGCACCTACTCCGGGAGGGATGAAACTTATTCTTTCACCAGCCTCGATATGCTTTCACCATATGATCTGACCGGGCACCTAAAAGCTCTTACTACACAAGATCTGGCCGTCTACCTCCAGGTGTATCTGGTATTCACCTTGAGGCAGATCACCGATACTCACCGGGTAGTCCGTGATGGTACTCACTGGCATGGGTATTACTTTATACAGATGGCTTTTGTTCTTGCCTCCGGTCACAGTCAGGGTAAATGGATTTTTTACATCCTTTACTGATACCAGCAGTGCTGTTTCAGTGGTATTGCTACTGGTCACAAAGAACGTGGTCTCGATACTCATTAGACTGTCAAAACTGACACGCTGAGGAGTAGGGAGGGTAGGTGCGGTGGGTATGACACGACTGGAAGGCGGGGGCGGGGATGACAGTACACGGTAGGACCACCACCGATCCACGCAGTTTGTAGGTAAGCTGCCGATATGGACGGTCCTCTTATCTATCAGATACCCGTCATAGTTCAGATTATCTTCAGCGTAGTTGATGCCCCCTCCGTAGTAGTGGGTACCCGGACTGATCTTGAAACTTGCATTGTCTATCTTGAGATGTGCCCAGCGCGTCTGGGGTACACTGTAAAAGGTAACGGTAGCGTTTTTTGTATTTATTACACCGTCGTAATAAGTATTCTGTAAACTGTCCCACGCTTTGGCCTGGATAATATCGACAGCTTGTGTGGGATCATCACAACGGAAGGTGATACTCCGCGAAGTGGCGGGCCTTCCATTATTCAGTATTCCACTTACAGAGAGTTTATCTCCGGTGTGCACGGTGTGAGTGCCTCCGGCCAGCACCAATCCACACCAAACCGAGCGATAGACTACAGGACCAGTAGTAGCATCAAATGCCCCGCTTTTATCCCATAGAGGTATGGATATATCGACATTGCCGTTCAGCAGGTGCCAGTTGATAGACTTGAACGTATTTGCCTCTACGAACATCTGTGCCTGGATAGGAGATGTACCTATTGTCCATGTATTCATCATTTCAAATGGGTCCTCTACCTTCTGATCCAAAACACTGGACGTGTATGGGAAATAGTCTCCGAAATATGAGATGGCGTTAGAATATTGCGGCTCTATAAGACCTGTATTGATTGGAAGTATGCCCAGCTGTGTTTGCATATTGTGACCAGTCGCGTCAGTGAATCTGGCAAAGATATTTTCGATCTCACCCCAAAGACCGGTGGTATCCATATTTATTGTTTGTCCTGTCCCTATTTTAACTTTATCACTCTCAATGTTCTCAATCCAGTAAGGTGTCCTATACCATGTGACATTACTGACAGCTGAAAGAGTTGATAGTCTGACAAGTGACAGTTGTATTTTTCCGGTAGTAGGGTTGAGTGCCGATGTCATTGTACTGTTTGCATCAGTAGTGACATTAGAGGCAGTTTGTGCGCACATCTCTATACTGATGCAGGGAGCCCACATGACTCCACACAGCAATACCAGTTTCCAGAGCGCCTTCTTCATATATGCTGAGATATTTACTATTCTTTTCATTGCATTATTTTGTCTTGGTGAAAGGTAAACAAGGCCCCTGATCAGCGTCACTGTCATACCATAATCCGCCATTGAGACATACCTTATACTGCCCTGCTGGCAGATGGGTCATATCCAGTGGAAGCGCGCTTAGATTAGACATATTGGGTGTTTCGATATCCCAGATGGTGCGGCTGGCATCAGATACTACGATGTATATTGGTTGCAGCGTATTGGTGGCGGTCAGGCTTAGTAGGTTACTACTTTGATCATAGCTGATACTAAAGTTGGCATCTGTGAAGGAGCTGACCCCACCGCGCCGGTAGCGGAATGTCCACATCTCGCGGTGCCCGGCAGGATTGATGACCTGTACGGGCAGATCTGTACCTAGCGCTACTTTGGTATTCATCAGCAGGGACACGGAGGGTTCCAGGCTGGCCCCGTTATTCAGTGTCTGTGTCTTCAGCGCGGCAAATGAGTCCGTCATAGCAGGCCCATCGTATAGGAAGAGTGCGAGCTTTTTGTCAGGCAGTACTTTGGCAGTGACCGTACTATTTCCCAGCATAGTACCTAGGGCAGCCACAGGAGGCGTGGAGGATCGGGTACCGCCCTTGCTCCATGCGGGAGTCTGCAGCTGCACAGGTACTCCGCTCAGCGTGCTGGAGTAGGGTGAGTAGCCCGTGGTAAAGTACCGGATCACAGCAAATATGCTGTCATCTACCCCCAGCAGATCTGTACTGATATGCAGAGAGGATCCGTCAATATATCCCGCTTTGGCCATAGTGCTGGGTATAGATTTAGCCATGCGAAAGGGCTTCACCATATATGTCTTGCCTTTATTACTGCGGTACTTGCCAGATACGCTGACTATCTTCCTGTTATTGAGATACCAGTCTACCGCACACCTGGGCGCTCCGATCACTGTATTGCTGTCTGCCACGAGGGTTAGTTTATAGTCGCTGCTATCCTCAGTGCTGCCGGATATAGTGACCGCCGGTGAGGGCAGTACAGCATAGTAGGTGGGAGAGCGCATATGGACTCTTTTTTGGTCTTTCACTACTGTGTAGGAAAAATAAATGCTATCCCCCACAGCCATGACCGGGCTATATGCTTTGGTCCCGGGCCTGACGTCGACTATAGCTCGGTTATTACTGAGCATTATTGCACTATTAGTGCTGAACTGCGGGCCCAGGTCCAGTTCACTGGCTACACCCGCCGGCATCAGATAGTCCCGGCAGCCGGCACAGCTCAGACTAAATGTATTATCTATAGGGTAGGAGGGATAGGTACCCATATCATTCGTCAGCATATCGGGCGTCACTACCAGTGTGGCACTGCCCAGGCCCGGGACGGTAGCAGAGATCGTATCGCCGGGATTGCATATTGCCCTGCCATAGATCAGCTGTTGTCCGTTCAGGTATATAGTTCCTGTGACTTGAGACCCTGAGTTCCGTCTTGAGAGGTCGACCCATACGAGGTTGTAGGATCCGGAATTCATTTGGGCAGTCAAAGCTACGACCAATGTATCAGGTGGAGCGGCGGCGGACTCTGATATAGTGTACGATGGCGTAGCGTAAGACACTTTCCGGCCCTGAGCATCTGTACCGTAGGCTGTAGCAGAGATGACATCACCGTTATTGGAAAATCTGGTATAGGAGTTTTGTCCCTGCCCAGGTGGCTTGGTTCGTCCATTGATCGTGAAAGACACCAGACAACTATAGCACGCAGCTTCGGGTACAAACGTGAAAGTATCAACAACACCATATTTAAAATTGCCGGTAAGGGTGGCCCGCCTCTCAGGCTCATAATAGTAGACCGGCGTGACATAAGTCTGGGAATTGTATACAAAAGAAACTTGCAGAGAATCTCCCCATTTGATAGGGGTTTTCAATATGATAGCTTTGGGGTCTTTAGAGGGGATAATCTGGCCATTTCTGTAAAAAGTAGTAAGCGGCCAGACCATGTTATATGTTGCCAATGAATTGGGAAACGAAAACACAATACTCACGGTATCACCTGATATGCTTGGAGTAGTAGAAATAGAGCCTGCTGTAATACCGGCAAGTTTATTGAAAGTATAGTATGGGGTTCTGAACGTTTTCCTGGGAAGGTAGCCTCCCATAAAAGGTACATTCAAATGATAATCGAAAGTGGCATACATCACATCGCCCTGGCGCGCTGTCACAGTCACTGACTGGACATTCGTATCCTTGTTTATCTGTATGCCATTCACAAAGAATTTGAAAGGCGCGATGATAGCAGGGACATTCTGGGGGATTAATGCTACACTGCAGGGCTGGCCATATTCAAATGAACTTTTAAGAGACATTCCATCAAGCGTTGACAACCGTCCAGGCGGGGTATTATTAAAATAGTATGTTTTGGTCCTTCCTTTCTCAAGCGGAGTGAACCTTGGATCCATTCCAGGATAATATTTGGAATAGCAGGCCCAGATACTATCGCCCCGTCGGATAGAGTTTCCTGTACCTACTGTGATACTAGGGCGGGAGGAGCCCTGAGGCTGGCCATTCACAAAGAACTGTACCTCATAAAAAAGAATATCGCTAACAGTATCCGTCGTCAAGGTGACGGTCTGCGGGACCGTGTCATAATAGAAGCCGCTGAGCAGCATGGTACCGGGCAGTATAGTGGAGGAAGTAGGAGGTAAATCAGGGCCGGTGGGGTGATAAGGAATTCCCTGCGCTATAGTATTGTGTACGCATAGCACAGCTATGAGGGTGCTCAGGATGAGTCTAAGGGGTTTGGTCATATGGGTTTGAGATTGAAACTAATTTCAATGGTACATTTTTTAATTTAATTAAAAGAATGTATTTAAGTGTTTCAATATAAGAGTTAAAAGCGGGATTTACTGCCTTCCGAGCATGCCTTACACATTTGTACAAGGGGAGAATACGGAGCAGGTAATATGAGAGCTATGCAGAGGGGCTGCTACACTGCGGCTATCCGGATAGAGCTCTTAGCGCTTACCAGTTATCCCTTCAGCATAATGCAAATGGCACCTTTCCCGAGCGTGCCACCTGGTACGATACCCGGGCTCACATAAAGCTAATTATGGGGAGGTAGGATGTACATCCGGCCCTGATTTACACATCTTTGGTTCCTTGCCGGATAGATGGTGCTACGCTTCATCACCATCTATCCGGCAAGGAACCAAAGATGTGTACATCCGGCCCTGATTTACACATCTTTGGTTCCTTGCCGGATAGATGGTGATGAAGCGTAGCACCGCAAAAAGCCCCTCGTGGGAGGGGCTCTGGTATATAGAAGGTTGGTGTTGCGATTACTTGCTGAAGTGGAGGGAAACCTCTGCGGCCAGTGTGGTCAGCGTCTTCTCTACCTCATCGGTCAGTGGCTTGGCCATTGCCTTGAGTGTCTCAGGCATGCGGCTCTCCAGCTGTGTGAGGAAGAGGTTTTCAAACTCACGTACCTTGTTCACCGGTACGTTCTTCGCGAGGTTCTTGGTACCGATATAGAGTATCGCTACCTGCTTCTCTACAGAGAATGGTGTGAACTGAGGCTGCTTGAGGATCTCCACGTTGCGGGCACCCTTGTCCAGTACTGCCTTGGTAGCAGCATCGAGATCAGAGCCAAACTTAGAGAATGCCTCCAGCTCACGGTACTGAGCCTGGTCGAGCTTCAGGGTACCGGCCACTTTCTTCATTGACTTGATCTGAGCGTTACCACCCACGCGGCTCACAGAGATACCTACGTTGATAGCCGGACGGATACCAGAGTTAAAGAGAGTAGACTCGAGGAATATCTGACCGTCAGTGATAGAGATCACGTTGGTCGGGATATATGCAGATACGTCACCCGCCTGTGTCTCGATGATAGGGAGGGCAGTGAGAGAGCCACCACCTTTCACCTTGCTCTTGAGAGACTCAGGGAGATCATTCATATCCTTTGCGATAGAGTCGTTTGCATTTACCTTGGCCGCACGCTCCAGCAGGCGGCTGTGCAAGTAGAATACGTCACCAGGATATGCCTCACGGCCCGGTGGGCGGCGCAGCAGCAGGGATACCTCACGGTATGCCACAGCCTGCTTGGAGAGGTCATCATATACGATCAGTGCCGGACGGCCTGTATCGCGGAAATACTCACCGATAGCGCAGCCGGCAAACGGCGCGTAGAACTGGAGAGGAGCCGGATCAGCTGCAGAGGCTACTACTACTACAGTGTAGTCCATGGCGCCGTTTTCTTCCAGTGTCTTTACTATACGGGCTACGGTAGATGCCTTCTGGCCGCATGCTACATACACGCAGTATACAGGCTCACCCTTAGCATAAAATTCTTTCTGATTGATGATGGTATCGATAGCGATAGCGGTCTTGCCTATCTGGCGGTCACCGATGATCAGCTCACGCTGGCCACGGCCTATCGGGATCATGGCATCTATCGCCTTGATACCTGTCTGCAGTGGCTCATTTACCGGCTGGCGGTAGAGCACACCCGCAGCCTTTCGCTCCAGTGGCATCTCATCGACCTCACCGCAGA
>CAZNDJ010000073.1:0-18452 GCA_964571705.1 uncultured Chitinophagaceae bacterium | reverse complement strand
CGCCGTCGGCACCGTTAGCTCCATCCAGACCGTTGATTCCGTCGATACCATTGATACCGTCTACGCCGTTAGCGCCGTCTGCACCGGCAGGACCTGTAGGGCCAGTAGCGCCGTCGGCACCGTTAGCTCCATCCAGACCGTTGATTCCGTCGATACCATTGATGCCGTCTACGCCGTTAGTGCCATCTGCACCAGCAGGACCTGTAGGGCCATCAGCACCAGTAGGACCGGTAGCTCCACCTGCAGGGCCTGTAGGGCCATCTGCACCAGTAGGACCTACAGGACCAGTGGCACCATCTGCGCCATTGGCACCGTCCAGGCCATTCAGGCCATCTATACCATTGAGGCCGTCAGCACCGGCAGGGCCAGTAGGACCTGTAGCGCCATCAGCACCATTTATACCATCTACGCCATTTGTACCATCTGCGCCGGCAGGACCTGTAGGGCCCTGTGCACCATCGGCACCAGTAGGACCGGTAGCTCCACCTGCAGGGCCGGTAGGGCCGTCCGCACCAGTAGGACCTGTAGGGCCCGCTGCACCATCAGCACCGGTAGCGCCGGTAGCACCATCCAGGCCATTGATTCCGTCGATACCATTTGTACCATCTGCGCCGGCAGGACCTGTAGGGCCCTGTGCGCCATCTGCACCGGTCGGACCGGTAGGACCACCGGCAGCACCATCAGCACCGGTAGGACCAGTGGCACCGGTAGCGCCATTGATACCATTGATACCCGGTGTACCCGGTGTACCAGGAGTACCAGGGAAACCCGGAGGGCCAGCAGGACCTGCAGCACCATCGGCACCAGCAGGACCGGTAGGGCCTGTAGGACCAGTAGCGCCATCTGCGCCTGTGGCTCCAGGCCAGCCAGCTGAACCAGCAGCACCTGTAGGGCCGGCAGGACCAGTAACACCATCTATTCCATTCACACCATCAGCACCGGCAGGGCCAGTGGCACCGGTAGCGCCGGTAGCGCCATCTGCACCCGCGGCACCTGTAGCACCAGCCGGGCCGGTAGCTCCATCTGCACCGTTAGCTCCATCTGCACCGGCAGGGCCGGTAGCACCGTCAAGACCATTCACACCATCAAGACCATTGAGGCCATCAGCACCGGTAGGACCCGCAGGACCCGCTGCGCCATCGGCACCGGTAGGACCTGTCTGGCCGTCTGTACCTGCTGCGCCTGTAGCGCCTGCGGCACCTGTAGCGCCATCAGCACCAGCAGGACCGGCAGCACCATCAGCACCATCAGCACCGGCAGGACCAGTAGCACCTGTCGCGCCGGTAGCACCATCTGCACCCGCTGCACCTGTGGCGCCTGCTGCACCGGCAGGGCCGGTAGCACCATCAGCACCTGCAGGACCAGTAGCGCCTGTCGCGCCAGTAGCACCTGCTGTGCCTGCAGGACCTGCCGCACCTGTAGCACCTGCTGCACCAGCAGGACCAGTAGCGCCCGTAGCACCGGTAGATCCGATACCGCTGGCAGCAAATAATGCGTAAGGAACGCTCATCATACGGGAAGTGCCCATATCTACGTAGTTGGTACCGCCAGCTACGTCTACTTCCACCTGCAGGTATTTGTCACCTACTCCCCAGCTCACGTTGGCCAGGTTGGAGATACCGCTCGCGTTGCCACTGCCGATCACAGCATTGATGAGACCGAACTGATTAGTAGAGACATGATGGGTCTCTTGAAAAACAACGTTTCCGGTAGGTGATACATCATGGATGGAGAAACGTACAGACACGGCTGTGTTTTGTACGACATTCCCCTGCGCATTGCGCACCACGGCCTGGTAGCTGATACCCTGCGGCACCTGGGCAAAGAGCCCGACGGCCAGCATAAGAAGTACAGCAGTGGTAAAGAGTCTAAGTTTTTTCATGCAGACAGATTATGGGTTTATCTAAATATGCAAAGGCGAATATATGTTAATGGCTCACAAGCTTTAGTATGTTAAGCCCTGGGGGAGTTTGTTTTTATTAACAACTGTGCGTACACTGGCCAGAAGGCTGTACCTTTAAGTGAACAGTACCCGAAAATGCCGCGGGTACGTGACAGATAGGATAAGCTTTTATTGATTTGTCCGTTTTGTGTAAGGTTCTATATCCTTTTGGCTCAATTTGCCGTCTTATAATGAACAACTCCTTTGGTTTGTGTAAATTTATATCCCTCTGACCCTGACCTGCATGAAATATAAGGTGACTATATCAATATTACTGCTCTGCGCTGTGTGGCAAAGCATGTATGCAGGAAATACACCTCCGCCGCACACGTCCCCATCAGACTTATCCTTTGCAGAAAATAAGCACCAGTGGTCCCCATGGGTCAAATATATGGGCGACCTGCACCATGGCAAGCTGATACTGGAGCAGAATAAGATGACCTTCTTTCTGAATGACGCTGTACATGAACATGGTCATAAGAATACGGCTCCGATACATGCGCATCTGATGCGTATCGTATTTGACGGGGCAAATATGAACACTGTGATAGCCCCCGCCGATAAACGTGACTACTACCGAAACTACTACCTGGGCAATGACACTACACGCTGGGCCTCCGGAGTACAGCTATATAGCAGGATAGTGTACCGCGAGATCTATCCGGGCATAGACGCCGAGGTGATGGGAGACGGAGATCACCTGAAGTACCAATTTCGTGTGAGGCCGGGCGGTGACCCTGCCGCTATCAGGCTGGTCTACGAGGGTGCTGATGAGATGGCTCTAAGAGGTGGTGACCTGCACTATAAGACGACTGTGGGAGACTTTACGGAGCTGGCCCCCGTCACCTATCAGAAAGACGGAGATAAAACATCGGCTGTGAAATGCCGGTACAAACTGGATGCAGCATCTCATCGCGTCACATTTGAACTCCCGCGTGGCTATGATCCCAGCAAAGAACTCATCATAGATCCTACCTTGATCTTTGCATCATACACAGGCGCTACTGCGGATAACTGGGGCTTCACGGCTGCGTATGACAATCAGGGCAGTTTCTATGCAGGTGGTATCGTATTTGAGTATGCGGACTATGTGTACACGCAGTCAGGGACTGGTACGTATCCTGCTACAGCCGGAGCCTTTCAGACGAGCTACTCGGGCAGCACTTTCAGCGGTGATACCTGTGATATTTCGATTTCAAAATTTGACTCTACCGGCGCACGCCTGCTATACTCTACCTATCTGGGAGGCAATGGCTGGGACTGGCCACACTCCCTGATCGTAAACCAGAGTAATGAGCTCTATATCATGGGCTCTACCCTCTCCTCTGACTATCCTACCACAGGTGGCGCATTTGACCGGAGCAATAACGGACATGTAGACATCATAGTGACCAAGATGAATGCAACAGGTACCGCGCTACTGGGCTCTACCTACGTGGGTGGCGCTGAAGATGACGGGCGAAACCTGGAAGAGTTCTTTACCTATAACTATGGTGATGAGGTACGGGGCGAGATCATACTGGATAGCCTGTCTAATGTATATGTAGCATCCTCTACGCACTCTACGAACTTTCCGGTGACCGGCGGAGTCTTTCAACCTAATGCGGGAGGTGCGCTGGATGGATGTGTTTTCAAAATGAATAGCAACCTGACCTCTATGCTGTGGTGCTCCTACCTCGGAGGCTCTGCCCAGGATGCCGCCTACTCTGTCAAACTGGACCAGAACAAAAACCTGGTCGTAACGGGGCCTACTGCCAGTAGCAACTTCCGGACGACCCCAGGGGCACTACATACCGGCTACCTGGGCGGAGATTGTGATGGCTATGTGTGCAAGATCAGTAATAATGGCAGTACACTGATGGCTTCCAGCTTTCTGGGTACAGGCAGTCATGATCAATGCTTCTTTGCAGAGATAGATGGCCAAAACCAGGTCTACATAGTGGGCCAGACACTAGGCACCTATGCTGTGAGCAATGCCGCGTACTCACAGGCAGGAGGCAATCAGTTTATACAGGTACTGAGCAATAACCTCGCTACTCCGGTGCGCTCTACCACCTTTGGTACCGGGGGTGGTGCAGTGAATATATCTCCGACGGCCTTTCTGGTAGACAACTGCAACAATGTATATGTGGCGGGCTGGGGAGGCAATGTAAACAGGGATTTCTACAATATTTCTACCGGCTATACCTCCGGCCTGCCGACTACTACCAACGCGGTACAGAGGAGTACAGATGGAAGCGATATGTACTTTATTGTATTCTCCAGCGGGCTCTCTGGTGTGCTGTATGCTACATACTATGGGGGCAGCGCATATGTAGGTGAGCATGTGGACGGAGGTACGTGCCGATTTGATAAAAATGGTACGATCTACTCTGCAGTATGCTCGGGCTGCGGGGGCAATAGTATGTTTCCCGCCACACCGGGAGCATGGTCTACGACCAATAATAGTGCTAACTGCAACTATTCTGCACTGAAATTTGAAATGAACTATGCCGGCGCCTATGTGGATGTCAATGCTTCTCCGCGGGCTACGGGCTGTGTACCGCTCACCGTACAGTTTCAGTCGCAGACCAACAATGTGCAGCACATCTATTGGGATTTTGGCGATGGGACGACTGGTACCCAGCCCTATCCTGTACATACCTATACGGATACGGGCCACTACTTTATCTCCCTGATAGGTGTAGACTCCGGCCAGTGCAACTCTGCAGATACTGCCTACCTGGATGTATGGGTGAGGGATGACAGTTTATCAGCTTACTTTGGAGATAGCATAGTAGTGGACTGCTATAACCGGAATGTAACCCTGACCACCAGCAACTATCCGACCACGCACTACCTGTGGAACTTTGGCGATGGAACCACATCTACCGCAAGCCCTACGGCCAACCACACCTATGGCTCACCGGGATCCTATACCGTGACACTCTCCGTGACAGATACTACCAAGTGTAACCTGCAGGCCACCTACCAGAAAAAAGTAGTGACCCCTCCTATAGTGAGGCTCACGCTGAGCCCTACAGATACTGTGGGATGTATCCCTCTCACCGTACACTTTGGCAATACGACCCCATCTGCAGGGCAATACCTGTGGGACTTTGGCAATGGTGACACCTCTACACAGATAGATCCGGTCTATACCTACACGCGAGGCGGGCACTACACTATCCGCCTGACACTGTATGACTCAGCTACCTGCAATAAGACAGACACTATGATAATGCATATCGTGGCTATTGACTCGTCAGCTGACGCCAGCTTCTCAGTAAACCGGCATTTCTACAACTGTGACTCTGTAGATGTGACCGTACACTCCTCCTATGCAGGCGGTGTATGGCAGCGGTGGGATTTTGGAGATGGCTATACCTCTACGGCCAGCACAGCCAGCCATACCTACCGCGGGAGTACCTATGATACTATCACGCACATACTGTATGACAGCACCAAGATATGCCACCCATATGATACGGCCCGGGTGATCATCAGCCTCAGTCCGCTGCAGACGTCGGTCTCCGTGCCTGATACGATAGGTTGTGTGCCATTTACTGCTACACTGTACGGGCTATCCCCTTTATTGACTACGCACTACTATTGGTACTTTCCCGATGGCGATACAGCTATCGGCTCGCCGGTACGGCATACCTTTGCTCCCGTGGGCAGCTATCAGGTGCTCTGTGTATCGATAGACTCCAATGCATGTGTGAATATAGACTCTAACTATGCTACTATCGTGGTGATAGATGACTCCGTACACGCGCTGTTTGACGTACAGGTACTAAATGACTGTGACTCTGACCTGTACATACAGCTGGTGAATAACAGTGTGAATGCAACACAGTACTACTGGACACTGGGCAATGGCAATAGCTCTACCCAGGTCAATCCGTCGCAGCACTATTATACACCGGGTACGTACACCATCAAGCTGCTGGCTGTAGATACCACCCGCTGCCATCCTCGTGACTCTATGTACCGCAGTGTGACGCTGAAGCCTAATGTGGTGTTACATTTCACACTGGCTGATATCTGCCTGGGGCAGACAGAGAGCTTCGTCAACCAAAGTAATGCTGCTGCCCAGTACCAGTGGCAATTTGGAGATGGGCAAGGGTCTAACATTTATTCGCCTACACACCTATACAATACCGACGGAAACTATACTGTACAACTATCTATAAAAGACACCTCTACCTGCGACGTGTACGACACACTACTGCAAAACATCATCGTCTACGCGCAGCCCATTGCCTCATTTACTACAGCGCTGGATACATATCTGTTTGAGACACCTGTAGACTTTATCAATACCAGCCAATATTACAATACGTCAGTCTGGAATTTTGGCGATGGTGATACCTCCCGGGAGACCAATCCTACTCATATATATGACCATACGATAGACTGGCAGATAGTATGCCTGGAGGTTTATAATCAAGGCGCTCCATGTAGTGATACAGTGTGTGATAGCCTGTATATACGCTTCATACCGCTGGTAGGTGTGCCCAATGCCTTCTCGCCAAACGGAGATGGGATCAATGACATCGCCTTTGTAGAGGGTAAGGGTATCATCGGCATGGACTTCCGCATATACAACCGCTGGGGCCAGCTAGTTTACCAAAGTGGTGATCCCAAGAAAGGATGGGATGGCATATACCACGGAGAGCCGCAACCAATGGAGGTCTACACCTATACGCTGGATGCCACCCTGATCAATAAGGACAATGTACACCTGAAGGGTAATATCACCCTGCTACGCTGATCATTCTACAGCCTTCACCTCTTCTATGGCAGCCTTGGCTGTTTTGATCACGGAGTCTATCTCCTTTTGCTCAGATCTCTTGTATTTATCTTTGGTCCTTCCGTCATCCTTCAGTTGATCATAGACGGCCTTTTCCCGTTCATAGGCCTCCTTGATACGCTCCAGTGCGCCTATGCCAAAGCTTAGCAGTTGCCTGTTCTTTTCCTGGTCTGACAGTAGCTCATTTTTCAAAACCAACACTCCATGCTCGCTCATAGGCGGCGTCATCCTGCACAGGAAGTTGGCATAATAATACATGAGCATTGCCTTTGAGAATCCTTTGTCCTCCTTTAGTTTCTTTTCAAAATAGTCATTGTAGGAAGAGTCACCACTGAGAGAGGCTACGGAGTAAACTGCATTCTTCAAGTCAAATACTTTCTCATGATCAAACAGCCTGATAGCTGTGAGGGCTTTGACAGAATCCAGTTTGTTTAAAGCAATAAGAGCCGCGGAGGCTACGAGATAGGAAGAATCTCCCAGGGCCCTCTCTACAGATGCTATGAGGCTGCGTGTTTTATTCTTACCGATCTTGTCCAGCACGGCTGCACGTACTATAGATGCACTATCTGTCTCAAGCACGGTTTTCAGCAGTGGCAGTATGCCGTCTTTATCACCATCTGTGAGCAGGATGTTTTTCACTGCCAGCGCACGGATACTCTCAGAGTGATCTTTCAGAGCGTCTTTGAAGAGAGCCAGCACTTCATTGCCAGCCTTCTGAGCGGGTCTCAGGGAATCCAGCGCCTCACGCCGCTGCATATAGCGAGCACCGTGGCGAAATTGAAACATATACTCGGCTGTGGTTTTATGCTCACTTTTCTCACAGAGCAGTATCCGCTCTCCATCAGCATCTATGAGATCTGGCCGCCTGCCCAAAGATCTAAAGGCAAAGGTCTGCCTGCGTTTTGTGAGTGTCACATTTTCTGATACTACAATGTCATCATAATGCATATCGATACGAAAAGGCAATTGGTAGGTCAAAGGTGTTTCTGTGCTATGCTTTTGTGATACCTTGACATAGACGCTGTCATGTGCATAGTTATACTTGAAATCCAGCACTGGCAAGCCTGTATTGTAATACCACTGGTCAAAAAACCAGTTCATATCCCGGCCAGTCACCTCCTCAAAACACATCCGCAGGGCAGGTACTTCTGTGTTTTTATAGGCATAGCGCTTTAGGAAAAGCTGTAGTGACTTAAAGAAGGCATCATCTCCTACGGCATACCGCAGCATGTGGAGGATCCGGCCTCCCTTCTCATATGTATGCGTATCAAACACCTCCTCGCGGTCCTCGTAGTGAAAGCGGACGAGATTATAGTTTTTACCCTTGCGTACATCGGCCATGTATTTGGCAAATGCCTGGTAGTTTTTCCAATCTGCATACTCACGGCCGTAGCGATGTTCATTCCAGAGATATTCACTATAGTCTGCAAAGGACTCGTGTATAGTCGTGTTGCTCCATGTTTTGGCGGTGACCAGATCTCCAAACCACTGGTGAAACAACTCGTGAGAGATATAGTCGTGGTAATCCTCATCGAGCATCTGCCGCGGTGTACGGTTCAGGTTCTCCCCATGTAGTGTGGCGGTAGTATTCTCCATGGCACCGCTCACATAGTCGCGCACTACTACCTGCGAGTATTTTTGCCATGGATAGTCGTAGCCGAGCTTCTGAGAAAAAAACTCCATCATAGCCGGCGTCTCACCAAACATCTTCATAGTATATGGTGCATATTGCGGCTCTATATAGTAGTTTACTTCCTTATCCCGCCATTTGTCCCTGGTGACCACAAACTCTCCCACCGCCATCATGACCAGGTACTGAGAGTGTGGCTGGTCCATTTTCCAGTAGTCTGTACGGGTGCCGTCGCCATTATCCTTTTGCGAAACCAGCAATCCGTTGGATAGCGTAGTGTACTTTTTATCTACCGTGATATAGATCTCATCTGTGCACTTAAAGATCGGCTTATCCAGTGTAGGGAACCAGTAAGAGTTTGATTCTGTCTCTCCCTGCGTCCATATCTGGCGTGGTTTGTCAGAGTCTGTGCCCAGGGGATTGATAAAATAAAGTCCTTTATCCTCCTGTATAGCGTCCGAGCCTCCTGTGTGGCGCTCGTTTGGTTTAGACTTGTAGTCTATAAATAGAGTGAACTTCTCCCCCGCTTTGTATTCCCTATCCAGCTTGATATCGAGCTGCATGGTATCGTAGGTATATGCGAGTGGCATCGTACTGCCATCTGTCCGCACCAGCTCTACCTTATATATATCAAGGTGCTTGGCATCCAGCCTGATGCTAGACTGAGGGTAGAAGTGCGGGGTGAGCGTGATATGCTCGCGCCCATACAGCCACTGATGCTCCCAGTCAAAACGCACCTCCAGACGGGTATGCACCAGATCGCACAGCACTGTAGCCGCAGCGCGGTAAGGATTCTCACGTGGTACAGTGATCTGCATGGTATCCAGCAGGATAGCGTGCTTATCACTAAATGAAGTTTGGCTTGTTTTGCACGATGACAGACAGGATCCCAATGCGTACACCAGGGATAGCAGCAATAAACTTTTGAAAGATCTCAAGACGAAATGTTTTGTGTAATTGACCGGGCCCAAAACTACAAAAAGCCTGCCGTTTGGCCTTGAGCTTCAATATTCTCAGCTTTTGACATGCTGCATATACTCATGGGTGAACCGATAAAGGCTGAAACCCCGGACCGCAGCAGACTGGATGAGCTGCTCTCTCAATGCCTTCTTATCAAAGCCTTTCATGCGCTGGCGCTGGATGATCTTGTAGGCCTTGTCTGCCATCAGGCTTATCTTTCTTTCTTCATGTCCTCTGGATGCAGTGACCTGCAGAAAGGTAACGATCAGCTCTTTCACTCCTTTAGACTCCACTGCTACAGTACGGAGCACAGGTATATGGTCACGGCCACTGATATGCAGCTGCAGGGAGAGAAAATTGATCATCGCCTCTGCCTCGGGCCTATCAGCCTTATTGACCACAAAGATATCTGCTATCTCCATCAGGCCGGCTTTCATAGCCTGTACGGAGTCGCCGGCTTCTGGCACGAGTACGACCACGGTCGTATCCGCCAGTCCAGCTATCTCTACCTCGCTCTGGCCTACGCCTACGGTCTCTATAAATATATAATCAAAGGGGTAAGCTTTCATGACCTCTACCACTTCGATGATCTTATCACTAAGGCCACCCAGCGACCCACGTGAAGCCAGGGAGCGGATGAACAGGTTAGGATTAGTAAAATGAGCTGTCATGCGTAGCCTGTCTCCTAGTACTGCACCCAGATTGAATGGTGAAGAGGGGTCTACCAGGATGAGACCTACCTTTTTCCCTTCGTCCAATAAATATCCGATCACTGCGTTTAGCAGGGTACTTTTGCCGGCACCAGGGGGACCGGTGAAGCCTATGACAGGTATCTCATGCGGTGTGAGCGACCCTAGTATCGATTCAAATCCATCGGCTTCGTTCTCTACCAGAGAGATCGTGCGGGCCAGGGTTTTAAAATCGGGCAGGATGGTCGTATTTTGCGCAGGCATACGTATCGAAAATATAAAACATTTGCAGCAAACGACAGCTATACACAAACTACTACCAGAAGGAAAGGATCAATGGATCGTGTACCTGCTGTGCGTGTCTGTCTTTATAGGCTTCTCGGCGTCACGTGCCATGATCAGCATCGGTGTGATAGGCCTGATAGCCTATGGCATATTGGCATTTGACATCCGGCAGACATGGAGTACATACCTATCCCGCCCGGCGTTCTATGTCAATACGCTTTTCTTTCTGGTCATACTACTATCAGGTATCAATACAGAGGATAAGCACCTCTGGGCGGGCTTTGTACAGATCAAGTTACCTTTTCTTTTCCTACCCTTTGCGTTCTGTGCTTTTCCGTTTTTTGATGCCAGCTACCTCCGAAAGATCTTGCTTGCCTTTTGTGTCATTATGCTGATCAGTGCAGCAGGGGTCATGCTTCACTATGCGCTAAACTATGACACGATCACCCGCAATGTGATCAGTGGCGGGATCATCCCCACTCCGTTTTCGCACATACGATATACGTTGCTTCTTGTATTTGCATTTTTCAGCCTGCTCTGGCTGGCTGGCGAAAGGGTACGGCCGGCCGTTTTATTTTTCGCAGGAGCAGCATTTCTATTTATAGTCATCCATGTTTTGTCTTCCCGTAGCGGATGGATAGCCCTCTATAGCGGCCTGCTGCTCTATGCTATCCTCTACGTATGGCGCACACGCCGGTGGGCTGTGGGAGTGGCCATAGCAGCCTGCACTTTTGCTACTCCTTTTGCACTGTACACACTGATCCCGAGTTTTCAAAACAAGGTCAACTACATGCGCTGGACAGCAGGAGAGGTAGCTGCAGGCCGCATAGACAACATGTCTGACGCGATGCGCATCGCATCCTGGCGCACAGGTATAGAGATCATACGCCGGCAGCCACTGACCGGTACAGGTGCGGGCGACCTGCTGACAGAGTCAAAAAAAGTTTCTCACGAACTTTTCCCATCCATAGTAAATGAAGAAGACCGCAAGATGCCTCATAACGAGTTTATCTGGATATGGGCTGCGGCAGGGCTGTTTGGTTTTCTGGCATACGCGTTTGCATTTATATATCCTTTTGCAGCAAACCTGAGCCGCGGCAACTGGCTGATGACAGTGCTCTTTGTTACCTTCCTCACCGCTTTCCTCTCGGAGGCACCGCTGGAGGAGCAGATAGGTAGTGTGCTCTATCTGTTGTTTTTACTTATCTTCCTGACACATTTCTCTCACCGCCAGGCAGTACATGACTAGGATCTCTGCACTCATCATTACGCACAATGAGGCTAAACATATCGGCGCCTGTATAGACTCTCTGACCGGTGTGGCTGATGAGATAATAGTAGTTGATTCTTTCTCGACCGATCAGACAGCTGCTATCGCACAGTCAAAGGGTGCTAAAATAGTACAAGAAGCCTTTGCCGGATTTGGTCCGCAAAAAAATCTGGGAGCAGATCTGGCTACGAATGACTATATCCTGTCTGTAGATGCAGATGAAACCTTGTCTCCTGCGCTACGTGCTACTATCCGTGATCTAAAGCAGTCTAATATATCCGGTTCATATTATGTGAACCGGCTGAACCACATCGGCACGAAGCCAGTAAAGTCCTGTGGCTGGTATCCCGACACCCGTATAAGGCTGTATAACAGAAAAGAGGCCCGCTGGGATAATAAAGCAGTGCATGAGGAGCTGATCACGCCTGACGATCCTAAGTACCTGCCAGGTGATCTGCTGCACTATAGCTATGAAAACTATGAAGACATGCGGATAAGGGCTGACAGCTATGCTACCCTCGGAGCTGCTCCTCTGAAAGGCAAAGGCAAAGCCTATCTGACAGTTAAATTGCTTATGAATCCGCTGGCTAAATTTGTAAAAAGTTACATTTTACAAGGTGGCATCTCTGATGGATATGCCGGATGGATGATCAGTAAGTATAAAGCCCGTGAGACATTTATGAAATACTACCTGGCACTCAAATGAAAATAGCGCTAGATGCAAAAAGGATGCTGAATAACGGCACCGGGCTGGGCAACCATGCACGCATACTGGCCAATGCCCTGATGCGAGACTACCCGTATCACGAGTACCAACTATACACTCCGCGCGTGCAGGACCACTACCTGAGCGAACTACATGGCACCTACTCGCTACACATGCCCGGCTCCAAACTATCTCAGGCGTTGCATCCATGGTGGAGATCCTATAGCATTACAGAGGACCTGCTCCGAAATATGGTAGATGTCTACCATGGCCTCAGCAATGAACTACCGCTCAATATCCACCGCTCAGGCATACCTACTGTGGTGACCATTCACGACCTCATCTTTCTGAAGCATCATGCTCAGTATCCGTGGCTGGACCGGCAGATCTATACCATGAAGACCAGATACGCAACAAAGCACGCAGGAAAGATCATAGCTGTAAGTGAAGAGACGAAACGCGACCTGATAGACCTGTATAGGGTGCCTGAAAAAAGGATCGAGGTCATCTATCAAAGTATTGATCCGAGATTTTATAATAGGGCTGAACCGGGAACCCTGAATTCCTTCCGAAAAAAATATAATGTACCAGATAAGTACATACTAAACGTCAGCTCGTTTTTTCCCCGCAAAAATCAGATCAAGCTGATCGAAGCTTTTGACATCATAAAAGAGGAGGTGCCTCACCATCTGGTACTGGCCGGGGGAGCAGGCAATATGCTGGGCGAAATAACAAAGCTGATCGATCAGAATCGGCTCAGTGACAGGGTGTGCATACTGACAGGTGTGAGCAATGAAGAAATGCCATTATTGTATCAGGGAGCTGAGCTCTTTGTCTATCCTGCGCTGCTGGAGGGCTTTGGGATGCCGGTGCTGGAGGCGCTGACCTCAGGTACTCCGGTCGTGGCGAGCCAGGGTGGTGCCATACAGGAGGCAGCTGGCAGTGGCTCCCTGATGACCGATCCGAAACACGCCGAGGACATCGCAGCTAAAGTACTGAATGCACTGCACGACCCTATAAAACGAAGCGAAATGATAAGGCTCGGATATGAGCACGCTGCTACAATGACAGACACACTTTTTGCTGCTAATGTGATGCGGGTCTATGAGGCTGTGCGCTGATGTTATTTGATAAAGAGGGCCTCCTTGTGCACGCGTATGATATCATCCCAGCCCCAGTCGGGACCCTGCCATGGATAGCCATATATGAACTGCAGCCTTATGCTGACAAACAACAAAAAGATGACGGCAGCCAACGCCAGTCTCCGGACTGGCACACGCCATGACCGGGTAGTAGATATAAAATACGCCAGGGGAATCGCTAAAAGCGCCAGATAATCAATATAAGGTCTGAAGCCGTAGGCCGCACCAAAATTCCAATACCACCAGCTGCCACAGATATAATCTGTGACCAGGAAGACCAGCAAAATCGCCATAGGTGAATGAACGCGGTGACGAAACAACTGATAGAGCCCTATCATGCTCAGGAGCATCAATGGGGCAAACAGAAAAAAACCATTTTGCGGATGAAAGAGTATGCTAAAGATCTTTGGATTATTCCAGTAAATAAATCCTTCTTTCTCATAAGAATAAATGACCCAATGACCCGAGAGATAATGCCAGTATATCAACTGAGGTATCCAGGCTACAAAGCCAAGGATGGGAAACCACAATAGACTCATCCACTTATCCGCTAATAGCCTGATGCGATCTTTAAACTGCTGCCAGCTATATACATTATAGAGCAGGGGGTACAAGAGGATCACAATATTAGTAGGGCGGATCACCACGAGGAGCCCCAAGACACCTGCTGCCATCATCACATGCCGCGTTTTCCACCGCTCATATATCAATGGTGTGAGATAAAGTAGCGAGGCTATCAGAAAGAAAGACCTGACATGGGAAAAACCTATCATCAGTCCTGAATAACAAAACAAATTGGTGCCCAGCCAGATGATAAGCTCTGTCAGAAAAATAGTCTTCAGATCAAAATATGGAAGCAAGATCAATCCCAAAATAAAAAGCCCTGCTACGAGATAAAACGCGTCAGATACGATGATCGAAACCATATCAGTAGCTGAATAGATATGACCAGGTTTATCATGATAAAATAATCTATACCCCAAACGGGCTAACAAAAAGAATGGAGCCTCAGTGAGCGCTACACCATAAGTGTACTTGGTAAAAATTTTATTAGTGCCCGGATACGGACGATAAGCGGCCCAGTTAGGATTGTTGCCATCCTCTTTTGTATCGAGGTTTTCAAAGCCGTCATTGACCACTGTAGCCGGCAGATATAAATAGTACCCCAGGGAATCCCACCCTAGTGTCATATAAAATTGCCACTTATAGTTCCTCTCTACAGCTGTGGCTATAGTGATAAGAAAGACTATAGTGCAAAATACAGCAAGATATGCCTTACGAAACATTAGCAGTGGCAAGCTACGCTATTTTGGGCAAGTATATGATCTGTATGATCAAGATCTCTGGCTAGGCTTGATCTTTTCATCGATCAGGAAGATATAAATGTCAGATGTGCCTTCGGCCTTCAGGACGAGGTTGCCATCGTGATAGTAGTGGCCTTTTACATTATCTGTGAGATCAAGTACTGACGGCAGCTCACCACGATTTTTGAGATTGAAGATATCGATCGCTTTATTGAGGTCGGCAGCGAGACGGCTGGTGTCTGCGAGGAATATCTGCGTACGTGGAAATACTGGCAGCCTCCTTCGCGATGCTTGTTTGGGATTCAGTATCAGATTGCCAGAGTCTGCTACGAGTGTTTCACACAGGCAGATGGCAGCACTGGAGTTTTCCAGTGTAAATCCGATGGCGCCTTTCTGAAAGTCATTTTCGCAGAAAGCGTCTTTGATCTCATTTTCCCAGCAGAAGACATGCGCCCAGCCCATGTCCTGGGCCATCACCTTCAGCTCAGCTACCACATCACTGATAGACTCGCAAAAGATAAATTTGCCACCTTTCTCTATCAGCGCACTGGCAAACTGTATGTCCAGATCCTTCTGCTCCGTAGCATCCTCAGCTGCAGGCTGCACACTGTGTACCTCCTCCACTACCTTGGTCACAGGGGTAAATGCCACATGACTAAAATCTACTGTGCGCGTGCCCATCGGCCCCTTGGGTATTTCTACAGGAATATTCTTGACCGGTGGGATATACTCCTCCACCAGTGAGCTATTCATCACTGTCTCTGCTGTATCAGTTTCCCTGGTTGTTTTCTTTGATGAAAACAGATTTTTCAAATTTCCCAGAAAGCCGCTGTTACTGTCTTCTGTATACATGTGCCCTTGTTTTGATTCTTGCGTGCGGCGGGTACTCCCCTCCTCCTTCCAAAATTGCCTATTTACAAGGTTGGGTTAAAAAATTGTTAGTTATGATTTTCAACCCCTTCGTAATGAGTATTCAGATTTCTGGACACTATGCGACAACATACGAACACTGTGGAATAAAAAAGCCGCTCTGTGCGGAGCGGCTTTCGTGGTACTCTTTATGATGACTTGTGACTATACATCCGGAGTAGCGGTACTCGGCGTACTCTCCTCTGGTGATTCCTGCTTGTCAAAAGGACGCTTGCCCAACAGGCGCTCGAGATCGTCTTTAAAGATCACCTCTTTGGTCAGCAGTTCATTGGCCAGTATATCCAGCAGATTGCGCTTCTCACGCAGCAGACTCTGTGCGCGTACATATTGCTCATCGATCAGCTTACGCGCCTCTTCGTCTATCATTTTGGCTGTCTCATCGCTATATGGCTTTGAGAAAGCACTATTGTTTACCATATCGTAGAAGGACACATTACCCACCTTCTCATTCATACCATAGTAAGCTATGGCAGCATAGGCCATCTTGGTCACGACATCCAGGTCGCTCATAGCTCCCGTAGAGATGCGGTCAAACACTACACGCTCTGCTGCACGGCCACCCATAGTCATACACATGCGGTCTTTCATCTCTTCGGTAGTCTCCAGGTATTTCTCCTTTGGCAGGTACTGCGCATAGCCGAGGGCCGCTACGCCACGTGGCACGATAGAGACTTTGACCAGCGGGTGCGCATACTCTAGGAACCAACCACAAAGAGCGTGACCCGCTTCATGATAAGCTATGATCTTTTTCTCCTCTGGCTGGATGATCTTATTCTTCTTCTCCAGGCCGCCTATCACGCGGTCTATCGCGTCATTGAAGTCGTCGAAGTCTACATCACTCTTCTCTTTGCGTGCTGCTATCAGCGCGGCCTCGTTACATATATTAGCTATGTCGGCACCTACGAATCCCGGCGTCTGCGCAGCCAGTTTCAGCGGGTCTACGCCAGAGGCTGTCTTGATAGACTTGAGGTGTACCTTAAATATCTGCTCACGGCCTTTCAGATCCGGCCTGTCTATAGATATCTGGCGGTCAAAACGGCCTGGCCTGAGGAGTGCCTGATCCAGTACATCCGGCCTATTGGTAGCGGCTATCATGATCACACCTTTCTCACCACTGAATCCATCCATCTCTACCAGGAGCTGGTTCAGCGTACTTTCACGCTCATCATTGCCCTGCACTAGCGTCTTGCCACGTGCACGGCCTATGGCGTCTATCTCATCTATGAATATGATACATGGCGCCTTCTCACGCGCCTGACGGAAGAGGTCACGTACACGGGATGCACCCACGCCTACGAACATCTCCACGAAGTCTGAACCGGAGATAGAGAAGAAAGGAACCTGGGCCTCGCCTGCCATAGCCTTTGCTATGAGGGTCTTGCCGGTGCCGGGGGGACCTATGAGCAGGGCACCCTTTGGTATTTTGCCACCGAGGGCAGTGTACTTCTTAGGATTCTTTAGGAAGCTGACGATCTCCTGCACTTCTTCCTTGGCCTCATCGAGGCCGGCTACATCATCAAAGGTGATCTTGATCTTCTCATCCTTGTCAAAAAGGATAGCCTTGGAGCGGCCTATATTAAAGATGTTGCCCCCCGGGCCACCTACACCACCACCGCCCATGCGGCGCAGCATAAACATCCAGAAGAGGAATGATACACCAAGTATCACTACCCACCCTATGAGGTTGTCATAACTCTTGGCCTCGCGGTAGTTTTTGATTATGCGCTTTTTGTCCGGATGGTCCTTGTAGAAGTTATTGTAGAAGTCTTCGAATTTATCATTTGACGCTACAGTAAACACAAAGTGCGGTCCGCCATTAGCTGTTTTGAGGATACTGTTTTTAGACAGCGCATCATATTTGGGCAGCTTCAGGGCGGAGTCAGACAGGTAAACATAGCCCTCCCGGCCACCTACTATCTCCACTCCCTTCACCTCATTATTGATCAGCATATTGGTGAGGTCATCCATAGAGATATCCTCAGTGTGATGCTGAAAAGGAGGAAGGTACAAAAGCACCAGGATCACTCCCAGCAAGAGCACCACCCACATAAAGTTAAATTTGAGACCACCATCATCCTCGCTTCCTCGTGGTTTCTGGTCTCTATAGAAAGGCTTTCCGCCCTTTTCATTCTGATTTTCCATGATCTGCTACTTCTTCTTACTTGTATTTTTCGTCGCGGTCTTTGATCCTTTCGCACCTTTGGCAGCAGCTTTTTTGCTGGCGGCTTTGCGCTCCTGTATCTTCTTATCCGTAAATTTTTTGTCTGCAGCCTTGCGCGGCGATGGACCCTTTGGTACATCCTCGCCCAGAGACCTGCGGATAGCCGGCCGTGAGAGGCTTCCCCTGAGTTCTTTGCGCTCTCTAGGTGAGAGGGACCGCTCCACATCCTCCAGGGTCATCTCCTCACTGTCTGACTGGTTTTTCCTATTGGATGGACGTACCGTCTTGGTTTTTATTGCAGGAGTATCATCATGTTTAGTGACTTTAGCATCGCTCCATAGCTCCTCCAGCTGATAGAAGTCCCTGCGCTCCCTGTAGAAAATATGCGCCACCACGTCTACGAAGTCTACGATCACCCACTCGCCATTTTTCTGCCCCTCGGCATGGAATGGCAGCTGTCCGCTTTCCTTTGCCTTCTCCAGTACGCTCTGGAAAATAGCATTGACCTGCGTACCTGAGTCGCCGTGAGTGATGATAAAATAATCTGCTACCGTATCGTGTATATCCCTGAGGTCGAGGCTGACCACGTCCTGGCCCTTTTTGTCCAGTATAGCGTCTATTACCAGATCTTTGAGTGT
>CAZNDJ010000072.1:0-18465 GCA_964571705.1 uncultured Chitinophagaceae bacterium | reverse complement strand
CCTACTCTAAGACTACAGAGACTTCTGTAGAAAACAGGGGATAATACCGAAATGGACTGGATCGCCCTCACTGACATAGGGCAGCTCGATGAGATCATCCGCGACTCTGCCCGGATGCCTGTAGCTATTTTCAAGCATAGTACGCGCTGCTCTATCAGCCATATGGCCAAGCGTGTGCTGGAGCGGGACTGGACGGCAGAGAGTATGACTATTCCTGTATATTACCTGGACCTTCTCTCCTATCGTCCTATATCTGCCGAGATAGCGCAGCGTTTTGGCGTGATACATGAGTCACCGCAGCTCCTGCTGATCAAAGATGGGAAAGTGGCTTATCATGCCTCCCACTCGGAGATAGATGTCAGCGATATCATGCGGGCATCCTGATATCTGGCTTGCCATTTGCATGTGGATGCGCTAGATTTATCCTTTACATCCATACTCATGAAAAAACTTCTCTCCATCACTCCTGCCGGAGTACCAGTAGACCTTGGCCTCCTTATTTTGCGCGTAGGCGCCAGCATATTTATGCTATCTCATGGCTATATGAAAATGCAGCACTTTGGAGAGATGCAGGGGCAGTTTATGAGCTTTATGGGCCTCAGCCCGTCCATCTCGCTCTGCCTGGCCATCTTTGCAGAGTTCTTCTGCTCCCTGCTGCTGATAGGAGGCCTGCTCACCAGGCTCGCAGCCATACCACTCGTCATCACGATGCTTGTAGCGCTCTTCATGGCGCATGAGGGAGATGCCTTTGGTAAAGGCGGACCGGCTACGATCTACCTCATCATCTATATCACCATCTTATTGTCTGGTCCCGGAAGGTTTAGCATAGATCGCATTTTGTTTAAATGACCCGCAGCCGCTTTAGATATTACGTAAGTTTATGTCATGAGTAAAAACGCCCTCTCTCCTGCTGATAGCGACCTGAAGTACCACCTGATAGACCAATACCGCGCGCTCATATCCGGCCGGTACGAAGATGTGATAGCGCATATAGAGGACACAGGTATAGACCTGGAGCCCGAGGTAGCGCAGGAGATGAAGGACTTCTTCCTCACCTATGTCTATCCTGAATCTGTGCAGCGGCACAGGCTGGATGCAGCCTTTGCCGAGCTGGGCAACTTCGTACATAATCCGCAACTGGTATGGGGCCTGCTGGGTAGCCTGCCGGTAGCTATATTTCAGTTTGGTGCGCAGCTGCCTGCTGCTATCCGCGCAGGGTTGAAATCGCTGGAAGCCTTTACTGCGGCTACAGGATTTGAGGCGCAGCTGCTACAGGCGGCGCTGGACAAGGGTCTCAAGGCGCCCCTGACAGACGCACAGTTTCTGGAGTGCCTGAGGGCGATACCTAAGCAGAGCCTCAACAAATTTATCGGAGAGACATCAGTACTATTCAGCGTGATATCTGACACCACGCTGCTCTCCAAGACCATCCTGATCATGAAGGATGTGATACGCCGCATGGAGGCCAAGCCTAAAGTATATACCAGAGACCAGATAGCAGCCATAGGCCTGGGGCTGGACCTGATGGAGCGCGGCTATGCACTACTGGAGCCATATGACGAGCATACTAAGCAAGCCATCATAGAGTTTATAGCATCTACCGAGATGCAGTTTCTCGATAGCCTGCACGGCAAATAGCCTATTTCGCAGATCAGATTAGTTTTCGTTTATTGCCTTTCTAAACCCAACAGAATGGCAGCTACCGAAGCACAGACACTGGCAGATACTATGGACAAAACGCGCCAGCTGATCCGCTACTACATCTCAGGATTGAAAGAGCAAGACCCTTACCAGCCGATAGAGTTTGGCGGCCTCAACTTTAATAGCATCTACTGGCTCACAGCACACCTGATCTGGGCCGAGGACAACCTGATAGTGCGCAGCTCTACCGGCCAGTCTGTAGCACCTGAGTGGATACAGCACTACCACATCGGTGCCGATGGTACGCTACATGAGGGCCACGGAGACTTCCGGCAGCTGCTGGATACCATGAAGGATGTACACGAGAAAGTACTCGCACACCTGCGCTCTATGACTGATGCCCAGCTGGCTGAAGAAAACAAACTGGGTATCGCCTTTGGCGATGGAGACAAATCTGTGCGCATGATGGTGATGCACGCCATACGCCATGAGGGCACGCACATAGGCAACTATGCCTACCTCTGCAAAATGAAGGGTATCAAGATGGTGTAAATGCTTTTTGCCCGATTTGCACATCCGCTGCCGGTTGGGAATAAGTATTTTGCAGCCGAGATATATTTTTCTGTTATTTCATCCCTATAATCTATAACCTCTGACATGAAAAAACTAGTCTACCTGGCACTGGCGGGCATCACCCTAGCCTCGTGCTCAAACAATGGAAGCGGCGGCATGAGCGGCGGCCCCAAATACTCCGAGGCGGAGATCACCGAGCAGTCGCGCCTGGTCAATGAATTTCTGGACCGCAGATTTGATGAAGCGGTAGACCGCTCACCTGAGTTTGCGTCTACGCTGGGCCTCAAGTCGCACTATGGCGACTGGAATGACCGTACTGATGAGCACTATAAAAAGGAGCTGGACATACAGCGCGCCACGGTAGACTCACTAAAGAAATTTAAACTCGACGCACTGGATGAGCAGACCAAGCTAAGCGTACGCCTGGCCGAGGAGGAGCTCAAGCGCAGCGAAGATGGCTACAAATGGCGTTTTCACGGCTATTGGATATCACAGATGGGCGGAGAGCACACGGATATACCGGCATTTCTCGTGAATGTACACCGCGTAGACACCATCACGGATGCACAGGCATATATCAGCCGCCTGCAGAAGCTGGGTGGCGTATTTGACCAGGTGCTGGAGCAGCTGCACAAGCGTGAAGAGATGAAGGTGGTACCGCCTAAATTCACGTTTGAGTACGTGACGAAGGATATCAAAAACTTCATAGCCGGCTGTGACAAGGCCGATGCATCTAACGTGCTGCTGAGCGACTTCTCATCTAAGGTAGATGCACTGAAGATAGAAGAGGCTGAGAAGAAGAAGCTGAAAGATGAGGCCAAGGCAGCTATCACCACTGTGGTAAAACCAGCGTACGAAAAGCTCCTGGCCTACTGGACCGAGCTGGACAAGAAGACCAGCGAGAGCAATGGTGCCTGGGCCCTGCCTGATGGTGGCGAGTACTATAACTACTGCCTGCGTAGCAATACCACTACCAGTATGACTGCCGACCAGATATTTGAGACCGGTACCAAGGAGGTAGCACGCATACAGGATGAGATGCGCAAGATCATGAAGCAAGTCAACTTTAAGAGCGACTCGCTGCAGGAGTTCTTCACCTACCTGCGCAAGGATCCTAAGTTTAAGTATGAGAATAATGACAATGGACGCAAGCAGATACTGGCCGACGCGGAGAAGTATATCAATACCATCCGCGACCAGTACCTGGACAAGCTATTCCTACATAAACCTAAATCGCCTATCGTAGTGAAGGCTGTAGAAAAATTCCGCGAGGCATCTGTAGCCGGTGCATTCTATGAGCAGCCATCAGAGGATGGCTCTCGCCCGGGCCGATTCTATGTAAACCTGCATGACGTGCAGGCTACAGCACGCTACCAGCTGGAGGCGCTCTGCTACCATGAGGCTATCCCGGGCCACCATATGCAGATAGCGCTGGCACAGGAGCTGAAGAGCATCCCTAAGTTTCGCCGCTATGGTGGCAATACAGCCTATGTAGAGGGCTGGGCACTCTACTCCGAGCAGGTGCCAAAGCAGATGGGGCTGTATCAGGATCCATACTCTGACTTTGGCCGCCTCAGCATGGAGATATTCCGCGCGGCGCGCCTGGTGGTAGATGCCGGTATCCATAGCAAGCACTGGACCCGTGAGCAGGCCATCAACTACTTCCTGACCAATACTGCCAATACCGAAGCCGACTGCAAGAGCGAGATAGAGCGCTATTTCATCTGGCCGGGCCAGGCTACCGGCTACAAAGTGGGCATGCTCAAAATACTGGAACTGCGCCACAAGGCCGAAGCCGAACTGGGAGACAAGTTTGACGTACGCCAGTTTCACGATGTGGTGCTGATGAATGGTGCAGTGCCGCTCACAGTGCTGGAGGAGCTGGTAAATAAGTATATAGAGAAGACTAAGGCAGTAAAGAAAAGCTAGATAGAAAATCAATCTTCGCAAAGGCGGTTCAGCATATGAACCGCCTTTTTTGTTTTAATACTGTATTGTAAATTTGTGGTGAGGGTAATCCTCATCATACGCCTTATCACGAAAGCGGTGTGGGGACGGGTTTATTCCCGTCCCTTTTTATTGGAGGCTTGGCCTATTCTGAAAATTCTCCTTTCTTTTGCGGTCATCATGACACTTCCATTTTATAAGTACCAGGGCACCGGTAATGATTTTGTGATCATAGACAACAGGCAGCTGGGGCTCAAACGGGAAGATGTAGCCCATATCCGGCAGCTCTGTGACCGTCGCTTTGGGATCGGTGCCGATGGGCTTATTTACCTCCAGGAAAAAGAAGGCTATGACTTTGAGATGGTGTACTATAATAGTGATGGACGTGAAAGTACTATGTGCGGTAACGGCGGGAGGTGTATTGTTCAGTTTGCTCATGACATAGGCCTGGGAGATGAGTTTTCGTTTCTAGCCGTAGATGGGCCGCACTTAGGTCGCATACTGGCTGACGGCAAAGTGTCCATACAGATGAAAGATGTATCACACACAGCACATAGAGGTGACCACTATGTCCTTGACACCGGCTCTCCACATTATGTCCAATTTGTGTCAGGTGTCACATCCTACGCAGTAGCAGAAAAAGGCAAAGCCATACGCTACTCCGATACCTACCGCGCGGAAGGGATCAATGTGAATTTTGTAGAAGAAATGACTAAAGGTCATATCTATGTGCGTACCTATGAGCGGGGTGTAGAAGATGAGACCTATAGCTGCGGTACGGGTGTCGTAGCCTCTGCCATAGCCTATTTCTACGAGAAGGATCCGGGTCAAATGGAGATCAGCGTCAAGACCTTAGGTGGAGATCTGAACGTAAGGTTTGACATGCAGGGAGCCCATTTCATAAATGTCTGGCTGACAGGCCCTGCCGTACAGGTTTTTCATGGGAAAACAACCATCTGAAGGGGTCAATCGTCATAGATTTGACCATAAGTAATTTTTAGGCTTTGAGGACTTTTCGGTGAAAAAGGGGCACTTTTTCTACCAAACGGTTGGAAAAACCATCAGAAATCTTAATTTCATCAGATAAACAATAACCCGAAATGAAGAAGTTTTTATTCGTTTTATCTCTTATTTGTTTAATATCTAATTCGTATGGTCAGGGCAATGTCGGTATCGGCAATCCCAATCCGGATCCGAGTGCGGTATTAGACCTGACTGCTACTGACAAGGGATTCCTTGTACCGAGGACAAAAGTAGGCCTCATACCATCTCCTGCCCGCGGCCTGGTGATCTACGATATAGATACCAACTGCTACGTGCTCTACAATGGTACTACATGGAACAACCTCTGTAACCCTAATATTCCGGTCAAACCATTTGTTTATAATGATGCTGTTTATTTCAATGCAGGTGGCAATCTGACTGTAGTAGATAGTGGTGGGCAGCACATACTGACCAGCACCCAGGCAGCATGGCTGACCAGCGGCAATTCCGGTACTACAGCTGGCACCAACTTCGCCGGCACCACCGATGCTCAGGACTTTGTACTAAAATCAAACAATGCAGAAGTGATCCGCGCCACGACAGCCGGCTCAGTCGGAATCAATCAGCCTACACCGGATTCTCACGCTATACTGGATATACAGAGTACAACTAAGGGTGTCCTATTCCCGGCTCTGACAGATGCCCAGATCGCTGCGATCACCGCACCACCTGCCGGTCTGACAGTATATAATACTACGATCAATGTGCATCAATTCTGGAATGGTACGTGCTGGGCAAACGTAGGCCAGACAGTCTGCGCCTTTGATTATTCCCTGTCTCAAAGTCACAATTCCGATTGTCTCTTCAAGTCAAACTTCGGTAGTGTGGCTGATACATTGACAGTAAACCTTGTGACAGGTACGGCATCGCCGGTAGTACTTTCTGCAGCAGGTGTGCCAGCAGGTATACTTGTAAATTTCTCAAACAACTATTTGCTGCCTACGAGCACTTCTATCATGACCATGACTGCACTCCCTAGCGCAGCAAACGGCACCTATACTATCACCATCCTGGCATCATCCGGCTCTACAGTGAGGACATTGACCTATACACTTACCGTGTTTGATTTTGGTGTCACTCTCTCTCCTACCAACTCCACTATCAGCCTGGCTACGGCACAGAGCGCAGGTGGCGGTGTAGTAGCATCCACCACGGTGACCATAGGCAATCCAAGCGCCTGTGCTGTAAATGCAGGAAATGCCGTGCTAAGCTACACTGTCTCTCCTAGCAATCCGGGGCTGCAAGTAAGCTTTGCCAATAGTACTCCGACAGTACCGGGTAGTACTACTATGGACATCAGCTCATCATGTGCACTGCAGGGTACCTATCAGATCACAGTGATCTCCACTGTGGGAGTGAGTACATCCAGTGCTGTCTATACGCTGACCATTTCTGGCGCGCAGGCCATCCACATCTCTTCTAATCAATATAACGTTAACCTTTTCACCCTGGCCGGATCTCCATCCTGCCCTGTGGTAGACACCTTCATAGTCGATCCGGGTGTATCCGTCGGTAGCAACCAGGTCAATGGTGGTACAGGTATCCCTGTCACTTCTATGATCACTGGTAACTTCGCAGCAGGCTCTCAGATCACGATCATCAATCAGGGTACTATAGAAGGCCGTGGTGGTGATGGTGGTGACAAGACAGGCTATGGCAGCTATTTTGGCGGCTGTGCTGGTATAGGAGATGGCCATCCGGGTGGTGATGCTATCTCTGTCACTACTAATAATGTAAAAATCATCAATCAAGGTGTGATCGGCGGTGGCGGCGGCGGCGGCGGCGCAGGCTCTGACCTCTCCGTGACGCTCTGTACTACATCCATCAGGCCAGGCTCCTGCGGAGGTGGAGGTGCCGGTATTGATCCGGGCCAGACAGGTGTCACTACAGGCGGCTCTTATGCCAATGAATCACTACCGGGTAACCCAGGTACCGCCACGACCGGAGGTACTGGTGGCGGCCGTTTCGCACATTCTTGCTTCCTTGGTACGTTCCGTAACGGTGCAGGTGGTGATGGCGGTAATCTCGGTATGCCTGGCAATGCAGGTGGCTCATCAAGCGGTATCGGCTCTACAGGTGTCTGCCCTGCTGGTAACGGCGGTGCTCCGGGCTGCGGTGTGAAGTACAATGGCTTCACAGTAACATACGTAGGTACGGCACCGGTAGGTACTAACGGTACTTGCCCATAAAATTGCAATCACTTCAGAAGTTATAAAGGCCGGTTTTTACCGGCCTTTTTTTATGCCATAAAATCGCTACGGCCACTGTGCTTTTTGACGGATTATTGTCACATTAGCGCAGCATTAAAAGCACATAGACAATGTCATTCAAATACAGCAAAGACGACAATAATATCGTGACCCTGACCATGGACCTGGAGGGCCGCTCAGCCAATGTGATCAATCTCGCATTTGGTGCTTCCTTCCGTGAGGCACTGGGCAAACTGCAGGCAGAGACAGACCTGCGCGGTGTGATCATCACATCTGCCAAGGAGACATTTCTGGCCGGTGCCGATATTGATGAGATGTTTGCTACGAGTGATGCAAAAGATTTCTTTGACCGGGCTCAGGAGTTGAAAGCGGGCTTCCGCTGGCTGGAGACGCAGGGCAAGCCGGTAGTCGCTGCAATAAATGGCACAGCACTCGGCGCAGGATTTGAGCTGGCGCTGGCCTGTCACTACCGCATAGTATGGGACAAGCCTAAAGTAGAACTCGGCCTGCCTGAGGTGACACTCGGCCTGCTACCAGGCGGTGGCGGGGTGACACGTATGGTGCGCCTGATAGGCCTACAGCCTGCATTCCTGTACCTCACGGAAGGCAAGAAAGTGAATCCTAAAACAGCGCTGAGTGATGGCCTCATACATGCACTCGCTACAGATAAAGAGGACCTGCTCAAGAAAGCCGCAGACTACATCCTGGCCAATAAATCTGTAAAGCAACCATGGGACCAGGATGGCTACAAGATACCGGGTGGGTCTCCGCTCACTCCTAAGGTAGCCCAGATGCTGCCCATAGCTCCTGCTATGCTGGCCAAGAAGACGCATAACAACTATCCTGCTCCGCTCGCTATCATGGCAGCAGCAGTAGAGGGTGCGATGGTAGATATAGAGACAGCTACCCGCATAGAGTCGCGCTACTTTGCGCAGCTGGCCACGGGGCAGGTGGCCAAGAATATGATCAACGTATTCTGGAAGCAGCTCAATGCGCTCAATGCGGGTAAGTCACGCCCGGCCATTAAAGATAAATTCAGCTTCAAGAAAGTGGGCATACTCGGTGCCGGCATGATGGGTAGTGGTATAGCCTATGCCTGCGCCATGAGCGGCCTGGAGGTAGTGTTGAAAGATGTAAATCAGGAAGCCGCAGACAAGGGAAAATCCTATTCCGCCGATCTGCTAAAGAAACGTGTGAGCAAAGGCAAAGCCACCAAAGAAAAAGCAGAGGAGATACTCAATCGTATCAAAGCATCGGCAGATGCAAATGACCTGGCAGGCTGCGACCTGATCATAGAGGCAGTGACAGAAAATAGAAAGATCAAGGCAATAGTGACAGCAGAGGCGGAGGCACAAATGGACGCCTCAGGTGTATTTGCCTCTAATACGTCTACCCTGCCTATCACAGGCCTGGCAGAAAAATCATCCCGGCCTAAGCAATTTGTAGGACTCCACTTCTTCTCCCCTGCTGACCGGATGCCACTAGTAGAGATCATAGTAGGTAAAGAAACATCAGAAGAAACATTGGCGCGTGCTTTTGACTTTGTGAAGCAGATCAAGAAGACGCCTATCGTGGTCAATGACTCACGTGGCTTCTACACTTCCCGCGTATTTGCCACCTATGTGCTGGAGGGTATAGCACTGCTGGCAGAGGGCAATAACCCACGCGCCATAGAGGCAGCCGGCCTTCAGGCCGGTATGCCGGTAGGACCACTGGCCCTCACTGACGAGGTGAGCCTGGGGCTGATAGCACACATCCGCACGCAGACAGAAGAAGACATGAAGGCCGAAGGCAAGACACCGCCGGTACACCGTGCCTACGAAGTAGTAGACAAAATGGTAAACGACCTGAAGCGGATAGGCAAGGCAGCAGGTGGCGGCTTCTATGAATATCCGAAGGATGGCAAGAAGTTTCTCTGGCCAGGACTGGCGGAGGCATTCCCACACAAAGCCGATGATGATCAAAAGACAATGATCGAGCGGATGATGTTCATCCAGTGTCTGGAGACCGTGCGCTGTATGGAGGAGGGTGTACTCACATCTGTGGCAGATGGCAATATAGGCTCTATCTTCGGCTGGGGCTTTGCACCATTCAAGGGTGGTACGCTGCAATACATCAATGACTATGGTTTCTCCGGCTTTGTAGCTCGTGCTAAAGAGCTGCAGGCAGCCTATGGCGATCGTTTCGCTGTACCGGCACTGCTGGAGCAGATGACAAAAGAGGGCAAGGAATTTTAAGCAATTTTCATAAATAAAAAAGGGGACCGATCTGTGATCAGTCCCCTTTTTTGTGGGCCTTATTGGGCTCGAACCAATGACCCCCACGTTGTCGACGTGGTGCTCTGAACCAACTGAGCTAAAAGCCCTCTATACCGCGGACGACAAAGATATAAATGTAGCGGGAATAACGAAATCCCTTTAAACGCGGTGACGCACCGGAACCCATATTTCTTCCTCCGATGCGGGATCATTGTTCTTGTACTTCTCTCCTAGCAGATCGAAGTGCGGCCGCTCATCTACCTCGTAGCCCGACTGCGGCAGCCACTCCGCAAAGATGTATTGAAAGAAAGACGCAAAATCGGCCGCTCTTCCTCTATAATTAAATACAGCATAAATACCACCCGGCAAAGTATAAGTACTCATTCCTTCTATCGGGCCATTCCAGTCACTCACCTCCACTGCAGCCCATTTCTCGTAAGGAGTATCTGGTGTAAAAGCTTTGAAATCTGTATAGACCTGCATGCAAATGATATCATCAGTGGCCTGATAAGGGATAGCCTTTCGGTGCGGCATAAAACTGCGAAACAACTCCGGTGTCCTATCAGTGACGATAGACATCCGGAGCCTCATCCCCACCAGTTTTTTGGCAGAGATGCTTTCTATACGCGGTTGCGATCCAGTGGCCAATTGTCAACTGGTATTTTAGCTATTAATAAGTCCTGTCGAGTACAAACCAGCCGAAGGCACGCATGTTTAGCTTGACCATGGAATCCTTGAGCAGTGGCTCAAGGCGCCACCAGGCTTTCTCCAGCATGGTACGCGCTTCGCGCTCACATTTCTCTATCACCTTATGCTTATCCAGCAGGGCTATGGCCTGTGAGAGCTGGTCTACATCGCTGGTCTTTGCGCTCACTATCTTCCAGAGCTTGCGGCGGTCAGCCTGATCGAGCATAGCCATACCCACAGCTATAGGATAGGTGATCTTGCCCGCTGTGATATCCTCTGCTTTGGTCTTGAGGTGATCTTTGAAACCTTTCAGGTTGAGTGTATCATCTATGATCTGAAAAGCTATCCCCAGTTTCTCATAGTAGTCTCCCAGCGCATCTATCTGCTCCTGAGAGGCACCACCTATCAGCGCACCTATCTGTGCCAGGTAGCTGGCGGGTGCAGCAGACTTGAGCCTGTGGGTGGCGAGTACACGTTTAGCCAGGAGCTTTGCGACTTTGTCATCTTTCAGCGCCTCGGGCATCATATAGTCCAGGCCCTTGATATCCATGGCCTGACCACTATGCGAGGCACGCATCGCCTCAAAGTACCAGTTATAAACCTGCACTTTCTCCTCATAGTGCATATCTGCCTCGTAGATACATATCTGACCGAGGAAGTAGGCCGCCGTACCAGAGTTGATAGCAGTAGCCTCTCCGTGCACGACATGCGCAGCAGGGCCGCCACGACGTACATGAGAGCGATCCTGCACATCATCTACCATCAGCGAGCCCACGTGCATGAGCTCAGGCAGGGCCAGCCAGTCTATAGCCACCTGAGAGTTGCCACCGACTACATCGCAGCAGGCTATGGTAGCATAGGAGCGCCATGATTTGCCGCTACGGTCAGTGATCTCGCGTATAGGGCGGAGGAATGTATCTATGTATGCTTGCTTATCCAGATCCTCGGTGAGGCGGTGATTGCCTTTCTTTGATACCAGCTCCTCAAATTTATCCTGGCCAAAGGATAGTGGTACGATCTTATTGACAGAGCGCAGCGTCTGCTTTGATACGGCCTTGAGGAATGACTTAAGGTCGGAACTATTGACAAATCCATGGCGCTCTATATATGCCGGGCCTGATACAACCTTGCCTCGCATCTTGCCCTTCACATTCATGCGGCCCTCCCAGAAGGCCGGTTTTGAGATGACCGTAGCAAACTCCTGATTGGGGAATGCTGCCTCTATGACGAGATCCAGTTTGAAATCCGGTGCGGTGAGTTTCCACGCAGTGGGGTAGGTATTGAATGTGCGTGTACTCGTCCACCCCTCACCGAAAGGCTTGAAACTATAATTGCGGGAATGATGGCGATTGCCTTTCTCATCTATGAGTATGATAAAGGAGCCGCAGTCCTCGCCGGTCTTGAGGTCCACCAGGTCGTAGGCAGATAGCTCACACTTATTGTCGAGTTGTACGGCGATCCAGTTCCATGAGACATCTTTTTTGGCCTCGTCACTTTCGTTCTTCTTCTCAGGGTGTGCGCCAAACTCATGATCGTACCAGCCGGAGGCAGAGGTGATCTGTAGCTTCTCCCCTTTCAGGTTGATCTTGCCGGTCACCTTATTGCGTGGGATGAAGTAGTAGAACATATCCTCCGCAGATACACCACGCACCACGCCATTATCACCATGCCGTGTAGGCGGCTTCTGCGGGCTAAACTCGATATCTACACTTATGTTTAGCTCTTTGTGTGCTAGGTGCAGCACATAGTTGCCATCCTTTTTCTTTCTGAAGGTATTGCCATCATAATCCAGGGAGAGTTTATTCTTGGCTATGACCACATCGCGTGTGAGCAGCTCATCAGGATATGGCACCACGCCTTTATCCAGCATCTCGAGGGCCGCCCGCTTCAGATGCGGATCCTTGACCAGCTGCCCCTTCTTGATGCGCTCTATGCCTAGCTGCGGCGCGCGCTTGTCTACCAGAGATACGGTGTGGTACTTTTTATTGTCCAGGTCAGAGATGCCCCAGATCACCGAGTATCCGTAGTCCGGTCTCTTGGCTTTCTTGTCATATCCTACTACGGTCACAAAGAAAGACGCGAATAGTGATAAATTCCTTTTGCCAGCTTTGATGTGGCTATGCATATACCACCACTCCGTAGTAGAGGAGTAGTGTGGCAGGTCATGTATCTTCAGGTCTATGGGGCCATCAGTGGGCCAGTCGGCAGGAAAAAATGCAGGAGCGGCTGCAACGGTCTTTTTAGCCATTGTGGCGGTAGATTGTTTGAGGTCAGTAAAACGAAAGGTCGGTGGTGATAAATATAGCCAATGTAGGGCTAGACTGCAATAGAAATCGGTGATTGAAATCATATTAAAATACTGGTACATAGAAATTTAACTATTGCAAACCCGAGGTAGAGTATCCTGACCTGCGACTCATACCTCCGAACTTTCCTACAATAGATATTTTGTATTCTGACACTTGCGCTCGGGGCCTGCGTATATTATATTGATAGAAACGCCGACCCCGGATGAAAGGATTTCTCTGTGCCCTGATAGTCACCTGCCTGACAGTCGCCAGCTATGGACAGCACCGTCAGTGCGGCTCTATGGAGGCACTGGACCAGATGGTGCGTGACAATCCAGCCATAGCTATCTCCAGGCAGGATATAGAGGTGCAAGCGGCCCGGTATGTATCTCAGCACCCTTCCGGTACGTCTTCGCGATCAGTGATCTCTATCCCCGTGGTAGTACACGTGATCTACAATGGCGCCGCACAAAATATCAGCGACGCACAAATACAGTCCCAGATAGATATTCTGAATGCAGACTACAGCCAGTCAAACAGCAACTGGTCATCTACGCCTGCGGTCTTCCAGCCAGTGAGCGGTAGTATGGGTATCCAGTTTTGTCTGGCCAGACGTGATCCTAATGGTAATGCCACGACCGGTATCATCAGAAAATCTACTACAGCTACGGTATTCTCTACGAGTAATACTGTAAAATATACCTCCCAAGGGGGCGATGATGCCTGGCCAGCGGCCAGCTACCTCAATCTGTGGGTGTGCAACCTAGGCACTGCATTGCTGGGGTATGCACAGTTTCCTGGCGGAGCCGCTGAGACAGACGGCGTGGTAATCCATTACACCGCCTTTGGCAATACGGGGAGTGCACTTTCACCATATGACAAAGGCCGCACCGCCACCCACGAGATAGGCCACTGGATGAACCTTTACCATATCTGGGGCAACACCAGCGGAGACTGCAGTGGTACTGATCATGTAGATGATACGCCTTCACAGTATTCAGAGAACTTCGGCTGCCCGTCTTTCCCCCACATCTCCTGCTCCAATGCGCCTAATGGGGATATGTTCATGAACTTTATGGACTATACGGATGATGCATGTATGACGATGTTCACTGCCGGACAGGCGTTGCGTGCGCAGTCGCTATTCGCCGCAGGCGGTGCCCGTGCATCTATAGCCACCTCAGCAGGCTGTGTACCGCCGGGCTCCACCACGGGTAGCTGTAATATACCATCAGCACTGACCACTGGCGTAGTGGCCTCTCCTACTGATACTATACAGTGGTCTGCTGTATCCGGCGCCACGTCCTACATACTCGAGTACAAGCCTGCCACCTCATCCATGTGGGCCAGCGCCACAGCCAGCTCACCAGCCAAATACCTGACAGGCCTCACTCCCGGCACCACCTACGAGTATCATGTGAGCGCCGTATGCCCAGCAGGTAGCAGTGCCTATTCGGCTGTCAGATCCTTTACTACTCAGAGCGCCACCACCGGTGTCTCAGAGATGAGTGTACAGATAGAGTACAAGATCTATCCGAATCCCAATCATGGCAAGTTTCAGCTGATGATTTTTGCTTCCGATAGGATAGATAAGATATCTGTACATATCACAGACGTATTAGGCAATGCAGTGCATGAAGAGGACTTTAAGAATATCAGTGGCCTATACTCTTACCAGATAGACCTGACAGGCATAGCCACTGGTATCTACAATGTGACTATATCAGACGGAGTAAGACAGGAAATCCGAAAGATAATCGTAGAAGAATAAGCCCTGCCTCGTAAATCATTTATAGTCCGCATTTCTTAGTTCCTGCCATTTCACGCTATTCATGTTCTCATCCAGGTTAGGGTTATAGTTGTTAAGATTAACCCCTATATAGTCTCCATCATTATTCATCCAATACTGGTTGTGATGGCTTGCCACTTTATAGTTTTGCCCGGTCTCAATATTTTGCACTTTTGTTTCCTCTCTAATAGCGTCCACAAATTGCTCTTGCTGATGATCACTGCTGGCATTCCGTTCTTTCCAGCCTGTCATTATAGCGTCATTAATAGCCTCAGACTTATTGATATGCGCACGCTGCTGTGCTTCGAATGCAGCTTGGTTCTGAGCCATTCTTTGATTAAAAGCAGCCCAGCTTTGCCCAGCCTTTTGTGCCTCCGATTGGTTGTAGGCCATGATAGGCTCGAGGGCATAGCGGGTATTGGCCAGACTAAAAATCAGCTGTTTCCTGGCGCGGTCAAAGTACCCCGGCTCTGCGGTGAGGCCCGACGAGTAATAACCCCAGGACTGCATAGTGGCAGATTGGCTCACGTTGATATGCACTAAAAGGAAAAATGGCGTCCCATCTGCCATCTGCCATTCTGTACCCATTGCTATCATATCACTTTGAGTAGGCACAGCCTTATACAATTGATCATTATACCATTTATCAGCCTTAGTCACTTCCGGTATTTCGTAAGACTTTATGAATTTCAAACCCATTTGCTCTCCTTGCGGTTTGATATCCTGCTCAATGACCTGCTCCACTCCTGGCCAGGGACGTAGCTTCATTCCAGACTGGTAATAGGATTGCTGAAGGCGGGGATCGTTAGTGTACATATAGCTGCGCAGTTGATAATCTACTACCTTCAACCCATATGGGCCTATTATACTGGGTTCACCTTGCTGGTGTACAGCTACCATTTTCCAATCCGACGGTACAGGCACCTGAGAAATCAAGTTCCCCTGTGCGTCACGCATGGATACCATCTCTAACTTTTGCCAATACTTTGACTCTACATCCTTTGTGGCCTCAGACTCCTTAGATTCTGTTTGTGTTACAGAGTCTTTGCTAGTGGATGGACCACCGTGATCGCCTGACATGGTACTATGATTGTTGTTACAGCCGCATAGCGCCATCCATGCCAATATGCCAATTGTAATTATTCTCATTGTAGATCCTTTTTGAATTTTACTCAAAATAAGGATTTTATGAGATTTATCAGCTCAGAGGCGGGTAGCTGGTTAGGTACTAGATATAAGTATCTTAAAGTATCTTTGCGCGCAAAAATTCCGATGACTGCTGATTCAAATCTGCGTAAACCCGGTGAGATGTTTACCGCATCTGCCCTCAAAGGCGCCACTCCGACCAAACAATTTTTCTTTATCTCCATACTCGGTCTGCTGCTACTGGTAGTCGCCAAATATGCGCTGCACTCTGATGACCTGGTAATGTACGCGGGCTGTTTTGGCGTTGTGTTTTACGTCATGTTTAATCCATGGCTGTGCCTGCTGGCCAAGGATAATAAAAAGTACCTTATCACTTCTTTCCTATTCTATGCGGTCATAGCAGTAGTGATGTACGGCATAGTCTATCTCATGACCGGCAAATACTTCTCAAATTCATGGGAAGTACGAATCATTCTCATTACTACTACTTTCTACATGGTAGTAGCTTATGGCATGATGCTGGCGCTGAAAATGCTCTTCGTCGATATCAGCGACGGCGGCCTCTGATGTGCTACCTTCACATATAGATTAGTCCTATCTCTGTCAATCTTTTGTCATTTAACGCGCTGAATATTGGTCATTTGCCATATTTTGGGCTACTTTGAGATATAATAGCCATTAATGAAACACCTATACGCGCTACTAGCATCGGGCCTTTTTACATTTACTGCATTCGCCCAGGTGCAGACCCACCCTATCGGCTGTCTGGCCGGTGAAATGAGTCAAAAACAGTATGACCTGCATCCTGAGCGCCTGATATCCAGGCAATCTCTCGACTCCTTTACGCATGCATTTATCCTTGCCAATAAAGCCAATACGGGTCAACGTACTGGTCCATATGTCATCCCGATTGTATTTCACATCATACATGATGCTGGCGCGGAGAATCTGAGCGACGCTACTATATACAATGAAATGGAGCATTTGAATCAGTATATGAGCGCTACCAATCCCGAACTTGTCAATGTTGTACCTGCTTTTGATACGCTGATCGGGAATATGGAAATAGAATTTCGACTGGCTCAGATAGACCCGGACGGTAATTGTACCAATGGTATAGAACGTATCTACTCCTCCACAACGTATGATGGTGATGACAATAACAAGCAGCATCCCTGGCCTCGTGATAAGTACCTGAATGTATGGGTGATAAAGACCATGAGTAAAGCCAACAACTCCGCCCTGGCGTATGCCTATTATCCGGGATCTGTATCTACTTACGTCAATAACGATATCATAGATGGTATCCTGGTCATGTCAGAGGGCGTAGGTAGTAATGATCCATATGAGCGTCCTACAGTAGCCCACGAGAGTGGTCATTGGATGAACCTCTCACACACTTGGGGCAATACCAATGATCCTGGTGTAGACTGTAGCGGAGATGATTTCGTAGATGATACACCGCAGACAGCAGGCGATTTTGGTACATGTCCGCTGAATGAGGCTCGCTGCCATCCTCCTATCATAGAAAATGTTCAGAATATCATGAACTATTCCAGCTGCCACTATATGTTCACCAAAGGGCAAGTAGTCAGAGCACATGCCGCTCTCAATGCTCCTATCTCTGGCAGAGATAACATCTGGTCTCAGACGACTCTTCAGGCGACAGGTACCGATCAACCATTGACCTATCCTAACCCGCAATCATGTGCTGTACCAGTGGCAGATTTTGCTGCCAGCACCAGATATATATGCCTGGGGCAAAATGTTAAGTTCACAGACGTATCATGGAATGCCGATGTGCAAAGCAGGACATGGACCTTCCCTGCAGACGTGGACATGGGCACGTCTACTGCCTCTGACGTATCTCCTACAGTGAGTTTCACTACACCAGGATGGAAAGAAGTGACACTATCGGTGACGAACGCTAACGGCACCTCTCAAAAGGTGAAATCTATAGTGTATGTGAATGATGGCTCTTCAGTACTCGCACCATATTTCGAAGGATTTGAGGATGCTACGACCAGTGATCGCTGGATTGCCAATAACTATGATAATAATGGTACATACTTCCGCCGCGTGACAGGCGCCGGCCACTACAGCAATGCCAGTAATATGCTCAATCTCTACAACAGCAGGCTGGATGGCGATATAGATGAGCTCATCTCTCCACCCATAGACATGACCAATGTAGATATCAGCCAGATGACCTTCTCTTTTGACTATTCCTTTGCTACGTATGATGCCAACCATATGAGTGACTCTCTGGCAGCTCTGGCTGTGTACATCTCAAAAGACTGTGGCGTAACCTGGAACAGGCTTTACCTTAATGAAGGTGGGTATAATCTGTTTAATGCAGGCACTGTGTCAAATGGAGCCTATACACCAGGACAAACAGATGAATACTGGAAAACTGTGACAGCCACTATCCCTGTGGCGTACAATCAATTCCAATCCGTCAACTTTAAGATCACAGCTCGCAGCACCCGCCAGGCAAACCATCTGTATGTAGATAATATTAATATCGGACAATCGACTACTGGTATCCCTCGTATCAGCACCTCGATCAGTGATCTGTCTATACATCCTAACCCAGCTCAGGGCGTGGCTACTATCAACGTAATGAGTACCAAGAGCAATGAGGCTACTGTAGACCTGCTCGATATGACTGGTCGTACTGTGAAAACTATCTATGCAGGCCAGCTGCCTGCAGGTGAGCGCAATATCACCTTTGATACCCAGAGCATCTCCAGCGGTATCTACCTGGTGCGGGTATCAGACGGCAAAGCCTCCGTACAGCGCAGATTTGTAAAAATGTAAAGCATAAACGTATTGATCGAAAGCCATCCTCCACAGGGATGGCTTTTTTTATTTGATGACTT
>CAZNDJ010000071.1:0-18530 GCA_964571705.1 uncultured Chitinophagaceae bacterium | reverse complement strand
AATGACCTGCTGCCGGAGGAGGATTTTTACCGCCAGAAGCGGCTGAATGTGCTGCGTGCCAAGGCTATCAGCCGGGCCAAAGAAATAGCCGAAAAGTATGACAAGCCGATGATACTGCTGCAGCTGAGCCAGCGGGAGGTGGCGATGCGCATAGAGGTGGAGCAGGACCGCCTGGCCGAGATAGCAGATGGCCTGTGTACACCGCAGCCACTGCTGGACCGCATCAGCATAGCTGCAGAGCTGATCGTGCTCAATAGCTGGATAGTGATACAATACAGGCTGCATGCGGCAGCTGTACAGTGGCCGGAGGTAGAGCGGAGGATGAGCCATGCTGCACTCCGTGAGTATGTGCCGGGGATGAGCTTTGCCACAGACAGGACGTACTACTCTATCTGGTCCTTTTACCATATGCTAAAGAAGGACTACGCAGCCTACAACCACTATGTGAGGCTGCAATATGAGCTGTATGAGGTGCACCATCCGCAGCAGCGGGACAATGCACGTGTAGCATACAAGATAGCACTGTTTAACTATGTGTATAGCCTGCAGCTGATCCGCGACTTTGATACCATGCGCCAGCTGCTGGACCATGCGGATACCATCACTCCGCTGGACGAAAATGATGCCGGGGAGTCTTTTCAGAATCTTGCCTTCTACCGGCAGCTGTACTACATGAATACGGGCCAGTTTGCCCAGGCTGTGGCGATGGCCGGTGCGATAGATGAGGGCATCCGCAAGTACCGCCGCAAGGTAAACAAGGCGCGGGAGCTGACACTCTACAGCAATACTGCTATCTCCTGCATGATAACGGAAGACTGGAGCCGCGTGGTAGACTATACGGAGAAAATACTATCGGATAAAACGGACGTGCGGCCGGATATCAGGCATGAGGCTATGCTGCACCAGCTCATAGCGCGCTATGAGATGGGCGAGTACGAGCTGCTATCCTACCAGTGCCGCAGTGTACAGCGTACGCTGAGCAGCAGAGAGATACTGACTGAGCCGCAGGCCCACATCATACGCGTGCTGCAGCAGCTCAATAAGTATGGGCGCGACCACTGGCGCGAGCTGCATGCCGAGGCACAGGCTACCCTGGACGGCTGCGGGCCATACACTGCTGTGAGAATATGGCTGAACGCACGCATGAGCCGACTCAGCATGCAGGCAGCTGCTGAAGTGGCGGGATAGGCGCTGCCCGCTCCAATACCGCTATGGAGCAGTGTAGTGACTGGCCGCCACCGGTAGCGCCGGCATTCAGGAAACCCATAGGTACAGGTACTCTGCGTACATTTATCTTTTGCACCATAGTGTCATAGGCCTCCTGCACTGTGCGGGCTATCAGGCCGCGATCATGAGGTGTGGACATCACTGATATACCCAGTGGATCAGGGAAATAGTAGAGTGGCGCCCCTTTTACGCAGTCTGTGATCCCATTGAGCGGGGAGATAAAGTGATAACCGCGAAAGATGGGGATCCGAGTCAGCTCGTAGCCACCGTCAGGCATGATCGACTCCAGAAAGGCGCTCACCTGAATATAAAGGTTTGCCAGCTCAGCTCTGATCTCCCGTGCCACATCCGGATACGCTATGGGATCCTCGTCAGGCATATAGGCTATAAAAAACTGCTCATTCCCGTTTTTGTTTGTGCCGGTATAGGTGAGCCATATGTCCAGGTGGTAGAGCGCGGTGTTTTCTGTGATCAGCCAGTCTATTTTATCCTCTTTTTCAAACTGGTAGTAGTGCCTGATATTGGCCTCTGCTTCGACTATACTATGAGCATGCGGAGAGAAAACATCGCGGCTGGACCTGCCCAGCAGCAGCCTGTCACGCACCCAGAGCATATCTCCACCCTGTAGCAGGGTATCGCTGTATATGACCTCCGTGCACCCATACTTGGCCAGCATGGCATTGAAAGGCGCGTCCTGTTTCAGGCCGCTCATATCCAGTGATTTATTGCCATTGATATAGAGCTTTTTAAATACTTTCCCTGTGATATCTATCGCTTCTATCACTGCATTCATAGGGATCATATTCTTCAGCTTTGTATGAAAGAATGCTTTAGTCACTGGCACCAGGTGTGGGTCTGTCTCTATAGGGCCTGGCACTGGGGTAGTATAGTCCTTTATGTCAAATCCCCTGCGGGTAAACTCAGGGAGCAGTACATCACCGCCTGCCCGCGAGGTGATGTTGTATAGCAGTAAGATGCCGCCCCGTACATCCAGACTATCTATCCATGTGAGAAGGGTAGGCAGGTCACTAAAGTCTGTCTGTACGATCAGGAGGATCGCGCTGATCTTGCCATCAGCACATAGACTGGCGGTTTTTATCCTATTGTCACATACGGAAACGATCATGTCATCATTCTTTGGATCAGGACAGCTGTGCAGGCTACACAGCAGGCATAGTGACCGTCAGGTATTTTTTTTCTATAAATACGATGACCTGATGCTCGGGGTCAGTACCGAGATTGGTGATATCTATCTCAAAATGGACTTTGGACTGGCCTCCGTCCCTCAGGTCTCCATTGCCTATCAGTATCACATCATTGCCTACGGGTGTGAGCGTGACATTCAGTTTTTCATTGTTTCGTAGTGAGCCGGGGCCACGCGTACCGCCGCCAGTCGTATTGGTCACATCTATATCCTCAAAGTACTTGTTTGTTCCATCATTCAGCACTGCCCACTGGTGCCACTCACCCGAGTTGATGGTGAGTTTCTGGGTAGCGTCAGCGATTTCGATCGTGCCGTTAGTAGCATCAAATTTGAACGTGGTAGAAGGGATCTCAAATTGCATGGTGTTTGATTTTTTTTGGTGATCAATACTGGTAAAAGTAACGATTAAACGCATACAAAAAATCCCCATTTATAGGGATATTGTACTGATATGGAGGTAGCTATATATGGGTAGGCGGTACAGGCCAGGATGCTGTGGTAGTGGGGCTTTTACCTATATACAGGTACCTATAAATGGTGCCAGACCTCCTGAAATGCGCGAAAAGTGGTTTAGTATCGGTGGGGGAGATGGGTAGCCTTGCAGTGGCGATCTGCCGATACCCAAAACACTACCCACATGGACTCTCCCAATGACGCTGCGGCGTATGATGGCAGCCAGGAGCTGCGCCCCCAGCCCTACATCACTACTGACCAGCTGCTGGCCATGCGCCACGGCATGCAGGTCACAGACCGTGAGCGGGAGATGCTGCGCTACCTGGCGGCGGGCTACAGCTCAGACCAGATAGGCATGCTGCTCTATATCACCAAGCAGACGGTAGACTGCCACCGCAAGAATATCATCAAAAAGCTGGGCGTGCCCAATATCACTGCCGCTGTGGCCTATGCCCTGCGCCATAGGCTGATATCGTGAGGGGGACGCTGATCGCGGGAAGCATAGTAGGGTGAGCTATCTATGGCTGCTCCGATGCCAGCAGTGTATCCAGATTGTCCAGGCTGGCGGTGAATCCGAGCCTGAAGCCCTCGAGTATATGCTCCATGCGCTCGTATGATTCATTGTAGATAGTGATGCGCACGGTGGTGATGCCGTCCTGCTCTGAGAAGGTGTGGTCCCACTCGGAGCCCACGGGATCAGGGTGGCCATCAGCATCACAGAAGGCATTGTAGTACTGGAAATTTGTCATGGGTGTGATCGAGGTGTATCGCTGTATGGCCCAGCGCTCCTCCCCACCGGGCAGGATCATGGCGTATAGCCGCGCGCCACCTACCTCAAAATTCATATACTTGGTAAGGGCTGCGGCAGGCGCCGGGGCTACCCACCTATCCAGCAGCGCTGCGGTGGTAAAGGCCCGCCACACCAGTGGCAGCTCAGCGGCAAACTCGCGCTGTATATAGACCTTTTTAGCGGCCTTGTCTACAGTAAAGTCAAACTTCAGATTATTCATTTTTTGAGTTTTTTCATGGAGAGAAGAAGGCCATCGAGCTCGGTGAAGCGCTGCTGCCAGAGCTGGCGGTACTGGCTGATCCACTGATCTATCTCCTGCAGCTTCTCCACCTGGAGGGAGTAGTATATCTCGCGGCCCTGCGGCTCCTGCTGCACCATCTCGCACTCTACCAGTATGCCCAGGTGCTTGGACACGGCCTGGCGCGTCATGTCAAAGTTCTCTGCGATGGCATTGGGCGTCATGGCCTGGGTGGCTATGAGCGCTATGATGGCACGCCGTGTAGGATCTGCTATGGCCTGAAAGATGTCTCGTCTCATTTATACTGCGGTGATATGCGCCACCGATCAGTTGCAAATGTATGTGCAACTTTTTAGTTGCGCAAGTTTTTGTGGTGAAAAAGTTTTATGACTATATCGTCTGATCAGAATCAGTCACGGCAGTGGTCGTGTATCTCAGAGCTATGGCTAGTGTGCTGCTGATCATCCTCCGGGCAGACAGATCCGGGATCAGACACTACTGGTCAAAGCGGGCCTTGATAGCCGCCTGGTGAGCATCAGAGTAGCCTACGAGTGCCTCGGGAAACTCTGAGCACAGATAACCGATCAGTGCCTGCGGTGATGTTTTTTTATTCAGTACTATTTCTATCGCCTTATTGTCGCGTGTCACGAGTACGATGTTATTGGACTCTCCTACTTTCACGCCTTCTACCTTTGAGTGGATCTGCTTTTGGTATATCCAGGCCAGGTATGTCCTGTCGCCCTGATCTATGGCGCGGAGCAGGGGGTACGCGCCGGAGCGGATGCGGCTCAGGTCTACCGCTCCACGCAGGGCCACAAAGAGGCCCAATGCTGCGAAGAGGCCGCCTACGATCCAGTATGCAGCCCTGGGAGTGGTGCCAGCATTAGCGGCGAGGATGGGCAGGCCGATCACAAGCATTAATATGCCTACGGCCAGTATGCGCGTGGCGGATGTTTTCAGAATGTCTTTCAGGTCTTGATACTCCATGAGATAAAGGTAGGTGGGTTTAGCGGGCCGGTATGGTGCCGGCCTATGTTATTAAAATAATATCACATTCAAATATTTGAAGTTACATTATTTATTTATGTTTTGATAGCCGCATGGCGGCAATAGGTGAGTACTGTGAAAGCCGAGGTAAAGCTGCTCCCTGCAATACAGGCCAGTCCATTCTGCGATGGCGGCAGGGATCAGCTACTGCTACTACCCCTTGCGCGCCACGATGGTATGCAGTATGGGCCCGCGCCAGCTGCGGTGGCGGTGCGTAGTAGCAGTAGTGAAGCCGTGCTGCGTGCAGAGGCGCTCTATACTCTGAGGCGAGGGGAAGGTGAGCACACTTTTGATCAGGTAGAGATAGATATCCGCGCTGCCCGATAGCAGCGTGCAGAAGGGCACGATGAAGCCATAGCCGAGTACTGCCCAGTAGAGGCGCGTCCACCAGCCGGGGGCGAGGCTATAGTCGTGTATGCACAGTACACCACCAGGGCGCAGCACGCGGCTGATACCCTCCAGCGCGCGGCCGTAGTCGGGCATATTGCGCAGGCCATAGGCCATAAAGACGGCATCAAAACTCGCATCGGGAAAGTCGAGCTCCATGGCATCGCCCAGGTGGAGCGTGACGCGGCCCTCTGCTACCTCGGGCTGCAGCTTGCTGTCCGCTACGTCCAGCATGCCGGCAGAGTTGTCCACGCCGGTGATATGGCCTTGGGGCAGTACCTGCAGGCAGGCGAGGGTAGATTTGCCCGTGCCGCAGCAGAGGTCCAGTACCTGCTCACTGCCACTGAGGCCCATGAGTGTGGCGCTGTAGTCGAGATCCTCCTGATAGCCCTGGCTCAGGTGCGTGGCAAAGTCATAGCGCCGGGCTACTTTATTAAACTCGCGGGGTACGAGTTGTTTATTGAGGAGCAGTTGTGTCATGGTCTTGATTGAGATGATGAGATATAAACTGATTAGTGCTGCGAATGTTCACCAGGCCCGGCAGCAGGCCGCTGCACAAAATGGGACAGCGCAGTAGGAGAGCAAATGTTTTGCCAAGTGGCAGGACTGGTATCAGCAGCAGGCCGTAAAGGAGACCCGGGAGGTAAGGATTTTTGATTTCCGGGCTAATAGCTGTAGATGCAGATGAGCATTTTTGTGGTAATCAATAACCACCCAAAAAACAAGTTATGCATCAACGTTACTACTTCCTTCCGGCCCTTTTGCGCCAGCTATGCTGTGCTGCCGCCCTCCTCGCGCTCACAGCCAGCCCTGCGCCGGCACAGGTACCCACTATGGTCAAAGATATCAACCCCGGAACACTCTACTCCAGTCCGTACAATCTGACCAATGTAAATGGTACGCTGTTTTTCAGCGCCAATAATACAAGCCAGGGCACAGGCAATAAACTATGGAAAACCAATGGCACCGATGCTACCACAGTGATGCTGCGGGATATCTACCCGGGCAGCCCGGGCCCGGTAGCGAGCATGGATATGGAGTACCTGACCAGTATCAATGGCATGCTCTACTTCAGGGCCAATGACGGCGTCAATGGCAAAGAGCTGTGGAAGAGTGACGGTACTCCCGCAGGCACAGTGATGGTCAAGGACCTCTGGCCGGGCAGTGGCAGCTCGCTGCCGTCAGGCATGGTCTACTTTCACAATACGATCTATATGGCTGCGCAGGACACTATCTCAGGAGCAGAGATATGGACCACAGATGGTACCGATGCAGGTACACAGGTGAAGCACGACCTGCTGCCGGGCCGGGCCGGCTCGGGTCCGTCTGGCCTGACAGTGAGCGGCTCTAACCTGTACTTCTGGGCCAATACCTCGGCTGTGCCGGGCAGGCGTGAGCTGTGGAAGTCTACCGGCACCCTGGCCGGCATCGTGGGCCAGTATGACGGGGTGGTCAGTGACCTGATAGCCTGCAATGGCAAAGTGGTCTTTGCGTATGGCGGGGGTACGAGCGGCACGTGGGGCTTCTACGTGAGTGATGGTACGGTGCCGGGTACCGTGCAGCTGCTGGATATCAACCCTACTACGGTGCTCAACTTTCCGGCCAATCACCCGATGGTGGAAATGAATGGCAACATCTACTTCCCGGCGGATGATGGTGTGCATGGACTGGAGCTGTGGAAGACGGACGGCACAGTGGCCGGTACGCAGCTGGTAAAGGATATCTACCCCGGTATAGTAGGCAGCATAGGCGGGTCCAGCTATCTCACGGCGTGCAATAACTTCCTGTACTTTAACGCTGTGGATGGAGTCACCAGCAATGAACTGTGGCGCACGGACGGCACAGAGGCAGGCACTGTGATGGTAGAGCCGCTGAATACCGGATCCTCACATCCTATCAACCTGGCCTGCTCCTGTGGCAATCTATACTATAATGCCTCGCCCACTACAGGCAATACGGGTGATGAGCTCTGGCAGACTGACAATAGCGCGGCGGGCACGCACCTGGTATATGATGTGCGGCCGGGTGGCATAGGCTCATCTGCGGAGCACCTGACAGATGTCAACGGGGATCTGTACTTCAGGGCCAATGATGGCACGCATGGCATAGAGCTATGGACACTGCAGGGAGCCTGCACTACCGGACTGAGCGCTATAGAGGAGGCGGGCCTGCGTCTAAAGGTCTATCCCAATCCTGCACAGGACATAGCACATATCTCTATAGACCAGACGCTGGCAGGCTGCAGCATGACCATCACTGATGTGGCGGGGCGAAAGGTGAAGGCCATGCAGCTGGAGGGTACAGAGAATGAGTGCTCCACGGAGGGGCTGATGGACGGCCTGTACTTTGTGACTATTGGTGCTGGCGGCAGGTCTGGCAGCAGCAAGCTGATAGTGCAGCACTAAGGGTATAAAAAGGGCTTATCAAATGTTTTTATCAGCGCGGATAGTATCCGCGCTTTTCTTTTTTCCGCCATTGCGGGTCAGGCGACTAACAACGGCCAGACAAATCGAACATAGGTGAATACGCCTGGGGCGTAAGCACCAACTCTGGCCTGACTGACTGATCAGGGATACCGGCCTATACCTATAAATAGGTATAGGAAATATTATTTATTGTTTTTTCCTTTATCTGTGTTTAGCTGATTACTATACTAAATGAATGATCGAAAAAGCGATATTATGAAAAAGTATAAGGCATCTACCGGTGTCAGCGAAAAAAATGCGGCTAGCCCTGAGCATCGTCAGGTTTTGAGCGTTTTGGCGGCCCGCATGACGGAAGTATTCAATCGGGCAGATATAGCCGATGAACTGAAATACGATATGACATGCAGGCTGATAGCCCGCAGCATAGGGGCAAACTCCGTGTCTATCCTGCTCTACTACGGAGAGTCTAATATGCTGCAGACCGTAGGAATGTATGTCAACCCCCGGGAAAACTTTGCCAATATACAGTATGCTGAAAACCATAATCCCAAAAGCCAGCTGACAGAGGTCCTGACCTACATGGGGATCTTTGAGTTTCTCAGAGTGAGGTATAGCAATGATTGGGGTGTGAGTGAATACGATGGGTGCCATGACAAAATGCAATTCATAAAGGACCGGTACCACGAGTATTTCGAATTTCACTTTACTAATCCGCTGCCTGTGCGCCTGGACCGGTTTGCGAATGTGCTGACGGCATTCTACGCGGATAGCCGCCAGTACAAGGAGGATTATTTCAGATTTAAGCGAATGCTGCAAAAGCGGTATGCCATACAGCCCATACTGGAGAATGGCAAAGAGGCGTCAGGTATGTATTACTACATGCTCACGCATAGTGATGAAGACCTGAACCTGCATGGCCAGAAGCCGGATGCATCTACCCAATTCCTCTTTCTGGATATCAGTAAGCATGCAGATATATCAAAGAAGGTCCCCCTGCTGGACCGCAGCCTGGAGGTGCAGGTGACCAAGGACAGGTACTATATAGGCATACCTATCATCGTGGATAAGCGTATCATGGGTATAGTACGTATCAAGCTGAATGAAAAACTCGAGCTGCACATACCCGGGCTGGATGGCGATATGGAAAAGCCCAAAGAAGAAAACTACCTGCTGAGCGATAATACGGATGTGAGGAAATACATCATTGAGACATTGCGTTTTGAGAATATATCACTGCTGCTATCCCAGTATATAGCCAATATCCACTACGAAAATACGATGCGCCATATCACGCTGAGTACTAACCTGCAGGACTTTTTGGGTAAGGACATGAATGAGGTGGCCGAGGAACTCCGGAGAGTGGCGAACTGCCGGGGATGCATAATCAGGCATACCAACTTTATAAATGACTATGCCCGTATCATGGGATACTCGCCTCATGTAGAGCCATACACTACCTCCATCAAAAAAAGCGATCCATACATCGGCGCCAACGGACGGTTTATGAACGTTTTGATAGAGACATTTTATCCTACTGACACGCCAGGCAGTGAAAAAGTACAGAAGATCGAATGCGTGAGAATAGAATTTGACCGTGACGGCAAGTATAGTACTACCTACTGGGGATTTGACAAGGTGTACCATCTCAGGGAGATAAGCGACAAGTCTAAATACGACAAAGCGCTGGACCATCTCTACAGGGCCATAGGCAAAAATATGCCGGAGGCTGGGTTCAGTTCCTTTGTGCTGATCCCGATCAAAAACTGGAATTATGGCTTCGTTAATTTTGCGAACACCTCAAACCGCAAGTTTATAGATAAGGACATGGAAATGCTCATACCTGTGGTAAACAGGTTTGGCCTCTACCTCAATGACCGGCTGAAAGAGCAGGAGGCGATCAATATTCATAAGAATAAGCTGGAGGAGTCTCAGCGGTTTATCTTTCACCAGCTCATCTCCCCTGCATCGCGCCTCTACGAAAACTTCCTCATGATGAAAGAGGATGACCTGCCGCGTAATAAGCGTGCGATAGCACTGGAGAATATGGAGAATAACCTGCAGGTCTACCTGGAGATGTTGCGCGCCATCAATTTTGTGACCAAGTACACCTCTGGCGAGAATATAAAGCCGGAGATCACCAGTACGTACCTGAGTAGTTTTGTACTGGACAAAGTGAGGATCTATCAGACCAGTGCGAGTATAGAAAAAAACATCAGGATACATGTGACCACCCCCGAGTCACTATCTACCAAAGAGGGAGCGAGGTATGGATACGGCCCGATCCGTACGGATGAGAACCTGCTATCGCATGTGATACAGGCACTGATAGATAATGCGATCAAGTATTCATACAATCATCACTATACAAGGGATAAGATCAATACGGATGTAAACTACCCACCGGCCAACCGCAAGGATAAAAATGTGATCAATGTACATATAGAGCGGCAGAAGAGCTACTTCTCCATAGAGATAGAAAACTGGGGCTGCAAGATCGAGAAGGCGGAAAAGCAAGACGTGACCAACAAGTATTTCCGGGGTGCTACTGCCAAGGAATTTGAGTCCGAGGGGAGTGGTATCGGATTGTATATGGTGCAGAAGATAACTGAAGCGCTGAACGGGGAACTGGGTATCAACTCAGATGACGATCATACAATGATAAAAGTAATTTACCATCAATAAACAATCAGAATGGCAGGAAAGATACTCATGCTGGAGAATGAACGTATGACAATACAAACTGTGCAGTGGCAGCTGGAAGAGCGTAGGATGGATTTTAAGTTTGTCCAGTACTATGACCCTTTTATGCAAGAATTGAAAACAGGCCAATATACCTGCGTATCGATGGATCTGCTGCTCAATGCCCGCGCAAATATGAAGTACCAGGGAGAGAAATTTGTCGGCATCAATATACTGAAAGAGGTCAGAGAGCTATACCCGGACCTGCCTATCGCATGCTACACAGTGCTCGAAGAGACCGAAGTCAAGATACAGGTAGCATCGTATGGCGCTGTATATATCTGCAAGGTAAAAAAAGCAGGAGGCAAGACTGGCTCTGCCAATCTGTTGCAGTTTTTTGAGGAACAACTGAAAAAAGCATAACAATGGCAGAGCATGGTGTCATAGAGCCGATATTTTATCAGATACTGGAGTACGTAGTAGCACCTATCGGGCTGATGGCTATGACCTCCTTTATCAAGCGCTCACGCGAAAATGCTCCTCACGGCAGGGAGGATAACAAGCAGGAGTACCTGCTGATCATATCCTACAGTTGCATCCTGTTTTTTCTCGGCCAGCTGGCGCATACAGAGCTGACCTTTGGTATCGTACAGAAGCTGGCTACACTGATGCTCGCTATCGGCGGGTTTATCCTGATATTGATATACAAGGCTTTCAGCACGGAGGTGAATAATATATACAAGTTCATTTTTGATGCATTCTTTTCATGGCTGGTGGGTGCCATATTCTTTGCTGTCATCTGTATCATAGTCTCTACGAATATGTGTGTGTGCCACTATGAGCTGGATATATGGAGCCGGCCTGCATGGCACTTGTTTTTTCATGAATGCAAGGAGTTTCTCTGTAATCCTTTGAACCTGATATTTATTGTCATATCCATATTCACCTACTTGTTTTGGAAGATAGCGGGGCGTATGAATAAAGCGAATATGGAGCTCTCCTATGATGCCAAGCAGGAGTATTTTGATCTCAAGGAGGAAGATATGTTTGGGCGTTTTCTATATATGCTTACACTTTATATCCTGGACCAGACACCATATTCCAAAATCACAGTCTGCAGTAATCTGTATAACTACTATTGGAGAAAACATAAGTACGCCAAGGCGCTCTGGTTTTGTAATAAGGTAATAAATACGGCTTCGGAAAATTATGACTCGGAAGACCAGATAGTGCCTCACCGGATATCAAAGGTGGAACTGTGCCTGAAGCTGAGCAGGAGGAGGCAAGCCTGTGAGCAGCGCCTCATCATAGAGAAGCTAAAAATACATCCTGGTGAGTATGATCCTCAAACGGTAGATGTATGGCTGAAGAAGGTGGACGCGATATTTGAATCCAATGATATTGCTAAGCCATATTGCCCGGAGCCTGCAAAAAAGGGGTGAGGCTATTGGTTGGAGGGTGAATGCGGAAGTATGGTGATGGTGGATTGCAAATCCACGGTTAAGGAGTTCGGGATTGTAAATCCCGAACAGCGGGTTAATCGTTTAAATTGAGATTAATCGTCGTACCCCCAATAACTAAAATTACGCCAACAATAATATACACTAACGGGATTTTATAACCGTATTTCTCATCTGCTATTTCTAAATTTTTTATTTTGCCATCTGTCTGCCTTAGATAACGTACGGATATACTATCACCTTTTTTATAAGGTTCTGATACTTCAAATAAACTGATTGGCAGTGTATCATTTTTACTTTCATTGCGAATAAGAACTTCAATCACAAACGCAGAGCGCCACCTCCAGTACAAAATGTAGCATCTCCATCTTGACCTAAAAGAATATCTTTAAATACATGGAGCAGGACACGCGGTATTTCATCACTGCCACTATCCTCAGATGGCAACACTTGCTGAAGGAGGATACGTTTAAAGATATTCTTGTCAATGAATGGCGTCATAGAGTGCGTTTGGGACAGCTCTGTATCTATGGTTTTGTCATCATGCCAAATCACTACCACGCGATTATATCTGTACCAGCACCGCATGAGCCATCAGCTATACAGCGCGACATACACAAATGGACCAGTCGTCATTTTTTTGCAGCGGTTGAAGCAAGACCAGGCCACGCTGCTGGCCTACGAGGTAAATGCGCGTGACCGCAAATACCAGATATGGGAACGCGAAAGCCTCGCAGTAAAACTATATACGCCTAAGGTATTTCAGCAGAAGTTGGATTATATCCATCACAATCCACTACAGTCCCACTGGGCACTCGCTGCTATTCCGGAGGAGTATCACTACTCCAGTGCACGATATTATTTGTGCAATGAGGAGAATTGGGATTTTCTCACCCATTTCAGTGAGGGGTGATGAGTGCTTTAGTGTGGAGTTTGGCGCCCAGCGTTTGCGTTGTTGGTCAGGCGACCAACAACGGCGGAGAATTGGGATTTTCTCACCTATTTGAGGGAGGGATGATGAGTGCTTTAGTGTGGAGATTGGCGCCCAGCGTTTACATTTGCGTTGTTGAGTACAAGCAATACAAGGACAATGATGACTATACCTTTATTGAAACAATTATACTGTTAACATATGGCAGAAAAGAAAAACCAGCATTATGTACCGAAATTTTTGCTTCGAAATTTTTCTAATGACCCAAATAGAAAACTAATAAATATATTCAACGCAGACACAGGATATTCCAAAGATGATATACCTCTAAAGGGTCAAGCTCAAGAAGATTATTTCTATGGTTCGGATAAAATTATTGAAGAAGCATTACAACCTCTAGAGCATAGCGCGGCCATTACTATAAACAATATTGTTTGTCATAATAGCCTTCCAAAAAAAGACACTTCTGAATACATCGACCTATTTCTATTTAGTTTCCTCCTTTCATATAGAACCAAACATTCTGTAGAGGTAGTAGAACAAATTGCGGACAAAACCTTTCAGGAATTACTAAAAAAAGATGAAAGTTTAAAGCATTTGCGAGACCAAAATCTTAGGCTAGGAGTCAGAAATCCAGCTGCTCATGCTATCAGTAGCGCTGCAAAAGTAATAATGGGGGCATATGACTTAGGTTTAAAATTGGCAGTGGTTCAAACGAAAGAAGGCCTTGTGTTATCAGACAATCCATCTAATCGATATAATCAATACTTAGAAAAGAAAAGGCATCCTGGAGGCCATACAGGTATATGCAGTAAGGGACTACAATTGTTTCTCCCGATTTCGCCCAAACATATATTGATCTATTATGATAAATGGGCATATAAAATAGGGAATAGGCACGACCAAATTATAGAAATTGTGAGCGAAGAAGATGTTGAACAATTAAACTATTTGCAAATGGTTAATTGCACAGAAATGATTTATCATTCCCATTCAACCTCTGTGTTAGTACTTAGGAAATTGGCTCAAAGGGCAAAAAAATTAAGAAGTAAAGACCTTACAGATTTCTACCCAATAGACGAACCTTACCAAAATGAGCAAGGTGACGACCTCTTAGCATACACACAGCACGGTGATACTAGGAAATTCAATCTCAATCTAAATTTTATAAATCAAACCAAACAGGCTAAACAACATCTCCTCAGTAGTTTCATCGTACAAATAAGAAATGAGAAAGTAAGGGGTATTTGAGTCGTTTGTTTAGCAGTCAGAATTTGCACCCCCTGCCGTTGTTGGTCGCCTGACCAACAACAAAACGGAATGGGGAATGGCTGCTCGCGTCAGGGATCGGAGCGGATAGCCCGCAGCGTAGCGAGGACTAGCAGCGCAGAGCCCGCCCGGACGCCCGCGATTTTAACAGGGAGGCTTTTAACATTTCGTTTGGTTATCATTGTAGTACTAATCCCGTTTACCGAAAAGAATGAAGAAGATACTACTCCTCGTATCCGGCGTGCTGCTGGGCCTGACGCCTGTGATAGCTACTCCTGTACTACAGCCGCAGGCTGCTGCTGTGGCGCTCAATTTCTACAAAGGCAATGTGGCCGCTATGGCATCTGCTGCTACGCTGGCCTACCGCCGCGTAGAGGCGGATGGTACGGTAGACTACTATGTATTCAACATCTCTCCGCGCGGCTTTGTGATCGTGGCGGGCGATGATGTGATACAGCCGGTGATAGGCTACTCTGCCGAGAGTGACTGGCATATGGGCTATGACCGCACAGGGATAAAGGACTGGACCGATCACGCTGCGCAGCATATCCACGCGGGTATCCTGAGCGGCCTGCCTGCCGGGGCGCAGACGGCCCGGCAGTGGGCGCTCCTGCGCCAGGGGCCGGCGGGCAGCGGCAGCCGCAGCGCAGTACCGCCTCTATGCACTACCATCTGGGACCAGGAGCCATACTACAATGCGCAGTGCCCTACCTACGCGCAGAGTGGCCAGCGTGCCGTGACAGGCTGTGTGGCTACGGCCATGGCGCAGGTCATGCGCTACTGGAGCTACCCGGCGCACGGCTGGGGCAGCTTCAGCTATGTAGATAGCATCTCGGCGGGTTTCTCTGCAGACTATGGGCGCTATACGGTGAACTTCGCCGCCGCTACCTACAACTGGGCCGGCATGCCCAACTCGATCAACAGTGCCAATGGCAATATAGCACAGATCATGTACCACTGCGGTGTGAGTGTGGCCATGGACTATGGCACAGACGCGCAGGGTGGCAGTGGCGCCTGGGTGATACAGCAGGAGGCAGGCGGCGCTACGGAGCCATGCTCTGAGTATGCGCTTAGAAATTACTTTGGCTACGATACTACGACCATGCATGGGCTGCTGGAGCAAGACTATACCTCTGCGCAGTGGACCCAGCTGATACAAAGCGACCTGGATGCCGGCCGCCCGCTGATCTATGAGGGCGACGACCTCAGCGCCGGTGGCCATGCATGGGTGTGTGATGGCTATGATGCCAGCGGCATGTTTCATATGAACTGGGGCTGGAGCGGCCAGGACAATGGCTACTTTGCACTCAATAGCCTGACGCCTACGGGCCTCAACTTTAGCAACAATGAAGGGGCGCTGATAGGCATACAGCCTCCGCCGCCGTTTCAGGTACTGGCCTCGGCGGCCAGCCCTATGGTGTGCCACGGCGACTCTACGCTGCTCACCGCCACAGGCCCTGCCAGTGCTACCTACTCATGGTCGCCCACCACGGGCCTCAGCTGCCCTACCTGCGCTGTGACCATGGCCGCACCCACTGCCTCTACTAACTATACTGTGACCGGTGACAGCGCGGGTGTGCAGGTGCACTACTCGGTGCTGATCTCCGTAGCGCCGGGTATCACGGCAGACTTTGACGCGCCGGTGGCGCAAGCGTGCAGTACGCCAGCGCAGATACAGTTCACCAATACGAGCCAGTATGCGGCTACGTATGTGTGGAGCTTTGGCGATGGCGCTACGAGCACGGACGAGGACCCGGTGCACAGCTATAGCAGCTACGGTACCTATCCCGTGCGCCTCGTAGCTACGGGCAGCTGCGGTGTGGACTCAGTGATACGTACCTCCTATATCACCGTGACGGACCTGGCCCCTGCAGTACAGGGCGCGAGCGTGTGCTACGGTGCTACGACCACCCTCACCGCCACCGCTGCCGCCGGCGACCTGAGCTGGTATGACGATGCCACGACTACTGCCCCTATCGCTACAGGCGCCAGCTATACTACGCCGCAGATGCAGGGGGCCACTACCTGGTACCTGGAGGCTGCTATACCGGGTGCGATGCAGTACGTGGGCCCGGCTACCAATAGCTTTGGCACGGGGGGCAACTTTGCCAGTCCTAACGGGCACTCGGAGATATTTGACTGCAAGAAGCCGCAGACGCTGGTGTCTGTAGAGGTCTATGCACAAAATGCCGGCAACCGTACCCTGGAGCTGCAGGATAGCTATGGTGACATACTGGACAGCGCTACGGTATATATCCCGTCAGGACATAGCACCGTGACGCTCGGCTGGGACCTGCCGGTGATGGACAACCTGATGCTCAACGCCAGCGGCAATATCAACCTCTACCGCAACCAGAGCGGCGCACAGTATCCATACTACGCTGCAGACAGCGCGGTGGTGATCACCGGCTCGGATGCGGGTGCGGCGTACTATTACTTCTTCTACCATTGGCAGCTGCAGGCGCCGGCATGCCGCAGTGCGCGCGTGCCTGTGACTGTCACAGTGATGAATGGCAGCTCGGCCTTCACCTCGCAGGCCAGCGGGCTCACGGTGAGCTTCACTCCGGCTACGACTAATGGTGTGCTGTACCACTGGGATTTTGGCGATGGTACTGCGATAGCAGACCAGAACCCTGTGCATACGTATGCTGCACCGGGCACCTACACCGTACAGCTGATAGAGGATAACCGCTCCTGCAGTGATACGACCACGCAGCAGATCACGATCTATGCCACAGGCATCACTGACGTGAAAGCGCTCAGCACGCTGTCCCTCTATCCTGTGCCTGCCCGCGATATGCTGATGGTACGCCTGAGTAGTGCCACTGCCGCTGAGGCACATATCACCATCACTGATGCACTGGGCGCGGCGGTGATAGACCATGACATGACGCTGGCATCTGGTATCAGCACCTTCGGTGAAAACATCGCTGCTATGGCCGCTGGTGTGTACCATGTGACCATCACGAGTGGCGACGCTCGTGTGACGGGAAGGTTTGTGAAGGAATAGGCTTTTTTTAGGGAATAAGGAATAGAGACTAGATAAGAGAGAATAAGGAATAGTGAATAGTGGCGATGGGCGGGGATGCTTGTCGCCATTGTTTTTTATAGTGTGTCAGATTTGGGGCGGGAGCGAAACTTATATCAGTTGTGTTTGCGGATTCTGATTGCTGTTTTGACTTTTGCATGTATCTTGCGCGCTAAATCCAAACTATGCCTATACACCTCAAAGCGCTCTCTGTAGCACTCGTAGTGGCCATGACGGCGCTCACACTCGGCTCCTGCCACACCGGTACGTCTACCGCCTCTATAGCTGGCACCTGGACACTGCACTCAGCGGAGGAGCACTACTATGTGAATGGTGTCAGCACTAAAGACACGACAGGCATAGATCCCACGGGGGCCAACTTTACCCTGCGGACAGATGGTACTTTTATAGGTGGTACTTTCTTTGGCGGTACGGGTACGTACACCTATCACAATAGCCTGCTGACCATCGTATCTCCTGGTACGTATGGAGACTTTAATGTGACGAAGCTGGATGCACATACCCTCAGCCTGATGTTTACCGATACGATCACTACCAACCCTCTCAAGACCGACGATATCACCTATAGCTTTACCCGCTAGGCAGTGCTTAAAATGTTTTTTCCTAACCATCTCATAAACAACAATGAAAAGAACGACAAAGAATGTCATCATGGCGCTCGCAGCAGTGGCCATTTTTGCCGCAGGCTGTACTAAGAACGCTGCGTCTATCACCGGTACCTGGACCTCTACCACCATGCGCTTTGTGACCACGACCGATGGCACGCAGACGCGCGATACCACCATCACTGCTATCGGCAGCTACGGCCGTACCATCACACTGGCCAGCAGTGGCGCAGTGAGTTTGACCGATGCGGGTGGCACCAGCCACGGCACCTATCAGTACGGTGGCAATAAGCTGACGCTGATAGATTCCTCGGGTATGAATACGCTGGTGTTTGACGTCAGTACGCTGACCGATCATGCACTAGGCCTCACTGCCAGCGATACATCGACCATCTCTTCGCAGACTGTGATAGACAGAGTGACCTACAACTTCAGCCGCTAATAGCGCTCTCATAGATAATGACAGCAGCCCTTCCGTACGGAGGGGCTGTTTTGTTTTGCGGCGTCGGTGGTGTTTGGCAGAGTGCCACCAGCGACCTGGGGTAGGGACCGCCTTATCCCCAAGGTATCCTCTTCGCCGACCGTTGACTGTGGGCAGTTGACACTCTACGCAATACCTTATCTTCGCACCCGTCTTACTACTTACTACTAACTACTTAATACCACGAAAGTGAAGATAGGACTCACACTCTCCGGCGGTGGCGCGCGGGGCGCTATGCACCTCGGCGTGATACAGGCGCTGCACGAGATAGGCATCCGGCCACA